>CAXIAX010000064.1:0-15312 GCA_964021785.1 uncultured Flavobacteriales bacterium | reverse complement strand
TTTCTTATTTTTGTATTCATTCAAGAATCTCATGAAACAATACCACGATTTATTACAGCACATATTGGATAACGGAGAACAAAAAGGCGACCGTACCGGAACCGGAACCATTAGTTCTTTTGGATACCAAATGAGGTTTGACCTTAGTAAAGGTTTTCCTATGGTTACAACCAAAAAACTTCACCTTCGTTCTATCATACACGAGTTGTTGTGGTTCTTAAAAGGCGATACCAATATTCAATATCTGAAAGATAATAAAGTAAGAATATGGGACGACTGGGCTGATGAAAATGGAGATCTTGGTCCTGTATATGGTCACCAATGGAGAAACTGGAACAGTGATGGAATTGATCAAATTGCAAATGCAATAGACCAAATAAAAAATAACCCAAACAGCCGTAGAATTATGGTTTCTGCTTGGAACCCAAGCGTAATGCCAGACACAAGTAAATCATTTTCTGAAAACGTAGCGAACGACAAAGCAGCTTTGCCTCCTTGCCACGCATTTTTTCAGTTTTATGTACAAAACGGAAAGCTTTCTTGCCAGTTGTACCAAAGAAGTGCCGATACATTTTTGGGAGTTCCTTTCAATATTGCTTCTTATGCATTATTTACCATGATGGTAGCACAAGTTTGCGACTTAGAATACGGAGATTTTATTCACACTTTTGGAGACGTACATTTGTACAACAACCACATAGAACAAGCTAAACTTCAGCTTTCTCGTGAACCAAAAGCGCTACCAACTATGAAGTTAAATCCTGAAATTAAATCTATTTTTGATTTCAAATACGAAGATTTTGAATTGGTAAATTACGAACCACATCCGCATATCAAAGGAGAAGTTTCTGTATAATGAACGAATTACAAACTTACATCAACACCTATTTCAATATTGGAATAGACGACTTACAGGAAGTAGAAAAACTATTTCAGGTTACTCATTTGGCCAAAGACGAATACGTGTGTCAAGAGAACTCTAGATGCGAGTCGCTTAATTTTATTATTTCGGGATATGTGAGAGTCTTTAAGAATGAGAATGGCAAAGAAATTACTCAGTGGATTTCTTCTCCTTCAGAGTTTATTACGGATTTATCTAGTATTGTATTCAATACTTATTCTAGGTGGAATATACAAGCCTTAACCGATTGCCAGTTTTACACCATTACCAAAGCCAATTACAACAAACTGAATGAGCTTTTGCCCTCTTGGCCAATGTTGGAAAAACAATTTATCGCCAAATGCTTTCTTGTATTAGAAGATCGAGTTTTTTCTTTTCTTTCACTTTCTTCGGAAGAAAGATACAACTTGCTTTACGCATCCAAAAAAGAGCTTTTTAACCAAGTTCCTTTGCAATACTTAGCTTCTATGCTAGGAATGACTCCCGAAACGCTAAGTCGCATAAGGAAGAAACAAATTTCTTGATTTATATCAAGTAAAGCGAATACCTTCTGTTGTTATTTTGTATTGAATCAAAACAACAACTTATGTCATTTACACTCTACACAGAAATTACAATTAATGCTACTCCACAAGAAATATGGGATGAGCTTACCCATTTCACTTCTTACCCAAGCTGGAATTCTTTTATTACTTCTATTGCCGGAACTCCAGAAAAAGGAAACAAACTACACGCAACCATTGGCGGTATGAAGTTTCAACCTATCGTACAAGAATCTATCCCTAATAAAAAACTTGTATGGCTAGGTAAATTGGGTTTAAAAGGAATATTTGATGGAGAACACAGTTTTGAGATAATACCTCAGCAAAACGGCTCTCTGTTCGTACAGAAAGAAAACTTTAGCGGACTCTTAGTTCCATTATTCAAAAAAAAACTAGTAAAGGATACTAAACTAGGATTTATTGCCATGAACAAACAACTTAAAGAAAGGATTGAAACAAAAAAAAGCCTTGTTAATTAACAAGGCTTTTTTTTTACAGTGGTTCGATTTTAACTATTAAGATAAATTTAATTTTTTATCCAAATCCGTGATGTATTTTCTAAAATGCTTATCGGTATCTTGTAAGTTATTAACAGTTTTACAAGCGTGCAATACTGTAGCGTGATCTTTTCCTCCACATTGCATTCCTATACTTGCCAAAGAAGACTTTGTCAGTTTCTTTGAAAAATACATAGAAATCTGTCTTGCTTGTACTATCTCTCTTTTTCTAGTTTTAGATTTCATAAGCTCTACTGGCATA
Organism: uncultured Flavobacteriales bacterium; assembly: GCA_964021785.1. Lineage (GTDB taxonomy): Bacteria > Bacteroidota > Bacteroidia > Flavobacteriales_D > CAJJDF01 > CAJJDF01. Next base: position 13,110 of record CAXIAX010000064.1, on the reverse strand, counting down.
TTGAAATAATCTGAAACTACTTTTTGAATATAATCGATAGAAACCTCTCTTGCTGTATTCTTAACAAATTTGTCAATCATTTGCTTAGCTAAGTCCAAGTTCACAGCTTTCTTATTAAGAGAAGATTGAGCGATCAATGAGATTAGTGCCCCTTCTAGTTCTCTTACGTTAGTTGTGATACTGTAAGCTAGGTATTCTATTACATCTTCCGGAAGTTCTATTCCATCTTGGTACATTTTCTTTTTCAAGATCGCGATTCTTGTTTCCAAGTCTGGCGCTTGCACATCTGCAGATAATCCCCATTTAAATCTTGATAATAATCTTTGTTCTACTCCTTGCATATCCACAGGTGCTTTATCTGATGTTAAGATAATTTGCTTTCCTGTTTGATGAAGGTGATTAAAGATATGAAAGAACACATCTTGTGTTTTTTCCTTACCTGCCAAGAACTGAATATCGTCAATAATTAATACATCTATCATTTGATAGAAGTGGATAAAATCATTGGTTTCGTTATTTTTTACCGAATCTATAAACTGGTGTGTAAACCTTTCGGATGACACGTACAACACTATTTTTTCTGGGTTATTGTTTTTTATCTCAATCCCAATAGAGTGTGCTAAATGAGTTTTTCCTAAACCTACTCCTCCGTATATTAACAAAGGATTAAAAGATGTTCCTCCTGGCTTGCTAGCAACTGCATAACCTGCAGATCTAGCCAATCTGTTGCATTCTCCTTCAATAAAGTTTTCAAATGTATAAGATGCATTTAAGTTTGCATCAACATTAATCTTTTTCAACCCTGGAATCACAAATGGATTCTTGATTGTATTCTTATTAACATTCAAAGGAATATTAATCGACTTGTTCTTTAGTGAATTATTTGTTTTAGCCGGAAAGTTAACTGTGTAAGGCTTAGAATTTCTTAAGTTTGTATCCATTACGATACTGTATTCTAATCTTCCTTCTGGTCCTATCTCTCTTTTTATTGTTTTTTTCAACAATGAGATATAGTGTTCCTCAAGCCACTCGTAAAAAAACTGAGAGGGAACTTGAATCGTTAAAACATCATTTTTAAGTTTAACAGGTAAAATAGGTTCAAACCAAGTTTTATATCCTTGTAGGCTGATATTATCTTTAATTACGCTAAGACAATTTTCCCAAACAGTGATATGGTTTTTCTTCATAAGTATTCCTATTAAAAATTTTAATTTTATTTTGCATTCTACAGGAGAATCATAAGTTACAATTTACGAATAAAAATTGTGAGATTGCAATACTTATTAACGTTCCCCCTTTGAACAGAACAAATATTGACAAAAAAAAGTTAAAAACAAAATGGATATGCTATTGCACAGTAACTATTTTTTTAGGGTGTAGCCTTTTTATTTTATTTCTAAATAAGAAGCACTGCCTGACTGTAAAGACATTCTCTTTTTATTCCCTTTTGTGAAATAAAAATCTACTCTACCCAAATTCAGTCCTGCCCACCCTACTTGGTTTACAAGTACTTTTCCGCCTACTAAATTAGTAAACTCTTGGGCCTTTTCCAAGAAAGTATGCGTATGTCCTCCAAGTATTAAATCTATCCCCGAAGTCTTAGTAGCTAATACACTATCAGACACTTTATTTTCTGGATAAGAATAACCTAAATGAGAAAGGCAAATTACCAAGTTACATTTATGCTTTTTTCTTAACAATTCACTGTATTCATTTGCAGTTTTTATGGGGTCTAAATATTGTGTATTTCCGTAGAGCTTTTTATCTACTAATCCATCCAATTGAATACCTAATCCAAACACTCCAACTTTTATCCCTCCTTTATTAAAAATTTTGAATGGTAAAGTCTGATTTTTTAAAATTGTATCGTCAAAATTATAGTTAGAACAAATAAATGGAAATTTGGCATATTTCTTAACAGCCATAAAACCATCCATACCATTATCAAAATCATGATTACCTAATGTAGAAGCATCATACTTCATCTTACTCATTAGTTTCAATTCCAATTCTCCTCCATATCTATTAAAATAGGGTGTTCCTTGAAAAATATCTCCACAATCAAATAAAAGTGTATTCTTATTCTCTCTTCTAATTTGTTGAATTAAGTTAAATCTATTTTGCACCCCTCCTTTCCCAGCATATTTTTTATGATCGGCAGGAAAAGGCTCTATGTGACTGTGCACATCATTGGTGTGAAGAATAGAAATTTTTATTGCTTCTTTTCTAGCCACCATTCCCTCGGCAAACACATCTGTAACGGAAAGTAAACCTGCCGAAAAAAGTGCTTTTTGCATAAACTCTCTTCTATTCAACATAACTTATTCTTTTATCTATTTCTGCCTGTAATTCATTCCCTGCCGCTTGTTCATCTATCACATATTGCATGATAGCATCTCTTAATTTTATTCCCACTTTCTCAAACTTGATTGGATCTACAAAAAACGACATATAATCGCCTCCATTTGCCAAATAATCAGATGTAATTACCTTATAATTTCTACCTCTTAAAGGCATGGAATCTATCAACACCTCTATTGGCTCATTTCCTTTTAGCTTCACGGCCACGTTTCCAGAAACCGGAACTCCTTGTTTTCTCGTTCCTCCATTCACGGTTTTATTACCTATATATTGAAACAATTCTACCATTTTTTCTGGAGATAAAGTTATGACTACCAATTCATTTTCAAAAGGCATTAACTCGTAAATTTTTCTTCTTGTTATTTCCCCTTTTGGCAAAAATGTTCTTAACCCTCCATTATTTAACAAACAAAAATCTGCTGTTTCCCCTGTACTTTCTTTGTATAATCTATTCCCTACCTCTAATGACAAATCGCAAACAAAATTACCTAGCAACCCTTCTGGACTCCCAGTAGTCATTTCTAATTGAGACAAATTAAGCACTTCATTCATAGAAGAGTCTAACAACTCCTTGTAAGGCTTGTACATCACATAAAGAGATGAATCCAAACTTCCTGTAGCAGATATTGGCGTATTTACCTTTTCGGCTTTTTGTATTCGATAAGGCTTACATCCTAATACAAAAAGGACTGCAAAAAAAACTATGTAGTGTTCTCTTTTCATGTTTAATAAGTGTGCAATTCAATTAAGGTGTCTTGCAATTTTTGTATCGGTAAAAAATTCTGTTCCAAATCTGCCGCAAAAGGAACTGGAGTATCTAGACTCCCAACTCTCCTTACTGGCGCATCCAAGTTTTCAAAACAATTTTCATTTATTAATGTAGCAATTTCAGCTCCAACACCTCCAGTGGTATTTGCCTCATGCAGTACAATTACTTTCCCTGTTTTGTTTACTGAGCTATATATAGTTTCAGTATCCAATGGACTCAAAGTTCTTAAATCTACAATTTCTAACGATAACTCTGTGTTATTTTTTTGTAAATCCTTTGCCCAATGCACTCCCATACCATAAGTAATGATAGTAATATCAGTCCCTTCTTGCACTATGTTTGCTTTCCCAATTTCTATTGTAAAATAATCCTCTTCCACCTCTTCATGAATAGAACGGTACAATGCTTTGTGTTCAAAAAATAAAACTGGATTTGGATCTTCAAAGGAAGCCAACAACAATCCTTTCGCCTCTCTTGGCGAAGATGGATATACAATTTTTAACCCTGGTGTATGAAAAAACCATCCCTCAGTACTTTGCGAGTGAAATGGACCTGCCGCAACTCCCGCTCCGGTAGGCATTCTTACCACAACATCTGCATTTTGTCCCCAACGATAATGAATTTTAGCTAAATTATTTACAATTTGATTAAACCCTACAGTTACAAAATCTGAGAACTGCATCTCCATCATTGCCTTATAACCATTTATACACAAACCAAGTGCAGCTCCCACAATCGCAGACTCACACAAAGGTGTATTTCTCACTCTCTCTTCTCCAAACTGCTCCAAAAACCCTTCAGTAGCCTTAAAAACACCTCCGTAATCCGCAATATCTTGCCCCATCAACACCAAACTATCGTGCTTTTCCATTGCCAACTTCATAGCATTATGAATGGCGTCTATCAATCTCATTTCGGTAGTATTACCTTTTGGCTCAACTATTTCTTGCACATACGGCATAAATCTATCAGCCAATTCTATTTCTGTGTTGGGAATAATCTTAGATTTCTCCGTAGCAGATTTAAAAGAATCTGACACGTCTTTAGTTATCTCTTTTTTCAGTTTTGATATTACCTCTGCATCTATCAATTTATTGTCCAATAAATAATTTTCATAATTAGATACAGGATCTTTCTCTTCCCATTTCTCTACCAATCCTTCTGGGTAATACTTAGTCCCTGATGCCTCTTCATGCCCTCTTCTTCTAAAAGTCATGCACTCTACTATATAAGGTTGCGGATTTTTGGCAATTTTTGCCTTTATATCCGATATCCCTTCATATACTTCTACAATGTTATTCCCATCAAGTTGCACAGCTTCCATCCCGTATCCAATTCCTTTATCTATAAATTGTTTACATGCAAACTGCTGATTGGATGGCGTAGATAATCCCCATTGGTTATTTTCAATGACAAATATTACAGGTAATTTCCATACTGCAGCAACATTTAGCGCTTCATGAAAATCTCCTTCGCTTGCTCCTCCATCTCCAGAGAAAACAAGTGTTGTTTTGTTATTCTTTTTTAATAAGTTTCCTAATGCGATACCATCTGCAATTCCTAACTGAGGACCAAGGTGAGAAATCATTCCCACAATGTTATGAGCTTTAGACCCAAAATGGAAAGACCTATCTCTTCCTTTGGTAAATCCCCCTTCTTTTCCTTGAAACTGAAGAAAAAGCTGTTCGAATGAAATATCTCTTGCGGTAAACACTCCTAAGTTTCTATGCATAGGAAGAATGTACTCGTCTTTATCCATTGCCAAGGTGCAACCCACAGAAATTGCCTCTTGCCCTATTCCAGAAAACCATTTGGATATTTTCCCCTGACGGAGATAGATTAACATTTTTTCTTCAATTAATCTTGGAGTAATTAGAGATTTGTACAATTCTAATTGTACTTGTTGTGATAATTTTGAAGAAAAATCCATAGTGTTGTTAAATTATTCTCAAAGTTAAAAGTGTTTGTGAAAAATGATAGGGAAATCGAAAAAAATATTGCCAATACCTTCAAAAAGTTTTACATTTAATATCTATGACGGAACTTAACCAATTTTACGAAGATTTATCCGAGCCTAATAAAGGTTGCTTTTTGGCTATTCGTAAAATTATTTTGGATTACTCGACCGAAATAGATGAAAGATGGAAATATAAATTACCATTTTTCTATTATCAAAACAAACCTTTCTGTTACATTTGGAAAGATAAAAAAACTACATTTCCTTATATTACATTTGTAAGAAGTTTGGAAATTAACCGACCTGAATTAGAACTAGGTGACCGCAAAAAAATGAAAGCACTTACAATTAATCCAAACCAAGATATAGACCTGAACTTAGTACACCAAATTATTGCTGAATCTTTAACTTTTTTCAACTAAATGAAAAACAAAATTTCTTTCAAAGAGAGTAACATTCTTTCAAAATTATCTTCCGACTATCTATCAAACCCAGATAGCTTTGGAGAATTCATAACTGCCGAGCCTAGCATTGCCAATTTTGAAAATCAAATAAAACAAAAACAATCAGTTAATAGGCAGGTACTCCACAAAGTATTAATGGAACAAAATGCTTCCTCTCACCCTAATTCAATAAAAAACATTGAATTAATAAAAGAAGAAAACACATTTACTGTTACTACAGGACATCAAATTTGTTTATATACAGGACCTTTATACTCTATCTACAAAATAGTATCTATCATCAATTTGGCGACAGAACTAAAAAAACAGTACAACAACTACAATTTTGTCCCTGTTTTCTGGATGGCTACAGAAGATCATGATTTTGAAGAAATAAACCATGTAAATCTATCTAGCGGAAAAATATCTTGGAACACAAATCAAAAAGGACCAGTTGGTCGTTTTTCTACAGAAGACATTGGACCATTTCTAGAGGCCGTGCAAGAAAACGTGAGTAGTGAATTTGCTAAAACAATCAGTGGTTTTTATACCAAATCTAAAGATTTAGCAGAAGCTCACAGGCTTATGATCGACTATATTTTTGGAGAATATGGTGTGGTTATAATTGATGCAGACAACAGAGAATTGAAAAAGGAGATGATTCCTATTTTCAAGAATGAATTATTGACAAATGACACCTTTAATGCTGTAGAAGAACTAAGTGAAAAATTAATTGAAAGAGGATATAAAAAACAAGTGAATCCTAGAGAAATAAATATCTTTTATCAGGAAGATGGACTAAGGGAGCGTATTGTAAAAAATGGAGATCAATTTGAAATTGTAAATACCGAACTTTCTTTTTCTGAAGAAGAGATAATGAAGGAGCTGGAAGAATATCCAGAAAAATTTAGTCCTAATGTAGTAATGAGACCCATGTATGAGGAAAAAATTCTTCCTAATTTAGCTTACATTGGAGGACCTGGAGAAATTGCGTATTGGCTTCAACTAAAAGATGGATTTGCTGTAAATCACATTGATTTCCCAATCCTTGTAATAAGAAATTCTGTTTTGTTGGTAGAAGAAAAAACAACTAAGAAAATGGCTAAACTGCCATTTGAAGCTGTTGATTACTTCAAGCACGAAGACGAATTAATAAAAGCATACATTAATAAGGTATCGGATGTTTCCTTTGAAGATGAAATAAAAAGCCTTGAAGAAGTTTTTGCTATTACTAAAGAGAAAGCTGTAGAAGTTGACTTTAGCTTAGAAAGAACAGTAATTGCAGAGCTTAAGAGAGCTCAAAACTCAATCAATAAAATAAAAAAGAAAGTAACCAAAGCTGAGAAAAACAACAATTCTATTGCGGTAAATCAAATACAGTATGTGAAAAATGCTTTCTTCCCTAATCACTCTTTTCAAGAGAGACACAAAAACATTATTGAATTTTACAATCCCAACCTTATCAAAAATCTTGTGAACGATTTGATTATTCTTGAAGATAATATTACCTTAATATCCTTATAAAAAATACTTTTTCATTTGAGAACAAAAAAATTAGTCTTAAAATACATTGAACTATCCGATTTAAAAAACAGGGTATTAAATAACCTTGCAGATTATTCGCAAGAGGAATTAAGCTTTAAACCTTCGCCAAACGAATGGTCTATTTCTCAAGTCATAGAACATATAATTGAATCTGAATCGGGGATTAATAAATACGTAAACTACAAACTGAAGAACATAGAACAACAACCAAAAGTTGGTTTAAAATCTTACTTAAGCAGCAGAGTTTTGAATAAAAACCTAATGTCTGACAAGAAATTTAAAGTTCCTACTGTGCTCTCTGAGCCAGAATCTGGAAAAAGCTATATGGAATTGAAAGAAAAGTGGGATAACTCTAGACTTTATTTAATAAAAACGATAGAAACATTTCCATCTGACAAAATGAATAAAGCGATATTTAAACACCCTGTTGCTGGGTTATTAAGTATAAATCAAACTCTTTCTTTTCTTATAAATCACCTCAAACATCACATTCCTCAAATAGATGCATTGAGAATAAAACTAGCAAACCAAAATAAAAAAAGATAAATCTCCGTTAAGGTGTATTCCAAATAATTTTGGATTTATGGCGATTCAAAAATCTCATTTTATTACTTTTGGCTCACAATGGACATTTGTAGATTAATCGAACAACACAAATCAAAACAGTTGAACGATACAAATTGAGTCCATTTTCTATTTTTAAAAGATGAAAAAAACACTTCTTATACTGCTGCTTTTATTTCCATTATGGATGTTAGCTCAAAACAATGCTACTCTTAAAGGAAGGTTGGTAGACGAAATAGGGATTCCAGTTACCGAAGCTAATATTGTAGTAGAAAATACCGAAATAAAAACATTTACAGACGACAAAGGGTATTTCAACTTTACGGTACCTGCAGGAGAAAAAATTAAAATTCGCTTTTCTCACTCATCATACAAAACAAAAAACATAAGATTCACTTTGTCTGAAGGCCAAGTAAAAACTTATTACCCTATCTTTTACTATAGAGTTTTACCCGAATTTACTGTTACCACAAGAAGTAAAGGTGAAAACATAGAAGATGTAGTAATTGTAGATGGAAAAGAATTTCCTACAATAGGAAACTTTGAAGATTTATTAAAAACATCTGGATTAGGTGTTGTTTCTAATAATGAGTTAAGTTCTGGTTATAACGTAAGAGGTGGAAATTTTGAAGAAAATCTTATTTATGTAAATGACATAGAAATTTACCGTCCCTTTCTTGCTAGTTCAGGACAAGCAGAAGGATTAAGTTTTATCAACTCAAGCATGGTAGAAAACATACAATTTTCTGCAGGTGGATTTCAAGCAAAATATGGAGACAAATTATCTTCTGTATTGGATGTTCAGTATAAAAAACCAACAGAATTTGGCGGTTCATTCTCTGCCAGTTTACTTGGTTTTAATGCACACTTAGAGGGAATCTCTAAAAATCAATTGTGGTCGCATATTACTGCCGCACGTTTTCAAAGTAACAGATATTTACTTGGTGCATTAGATACAAAAGGAGAGTACCAACCTCTTTTTGGAGATTTACAAACTTATATCACTTACACCTCCTCAGAGAATTGGGAACATTCTTTTTTAGGGAATTATGCTTTAAATCGCTACCAAGTAGAACCACAGAATAGAGAGACTAGTTTTGGATCTATCAATCAAGCTTTGAGATTTACCGTATTTTTTGATGGAAAAGAGGTGACCCAATTTCAAACATTTACAGGGGCTTTTACCAGTAAATTTACACCTAATGACTCTACCGAATTAAAGTTTACAGCATCCGCATACAACACCTATCAAGAAGAAAGGTATGACGTAGAAGGACAATACTTTTTAGATGAATTGGAAAGAGATCCAGGTCAAGATAATTTTGGAGATGTAGCTTTCAACCTAGGTGTTGGTGGATTTTTAAGGCATGCAAGAAACACATTAGATGCTACTGTAACAACAATATCTCATAAGGGAACCAGAAAATTTAAGCGAAGTAATTTACAATGGGGAGCAAAGGCACAATATGACATAATAAATGACAACCTTAAAGAATGGAGCTTTACAGATTCTACAGGATTTATTGCCCCAAGACCTAGTGACTCTGTAGGTTACACAGACTCTAGCTCTCAAGCCTATCAATACCTAAATTTAGAAAACTCAGTTCGTTCCAAAAACACAGTAGAAACAGGTCGTTTTTCTTCCTATGTGCAAAACACATGGAGTTTTAACAACAAACACTCTTTGTCTTTCAAAAAGACAAGAACTGTAAATGACAGCACTTCCTATACGATAGACTCAGTGTTAAACGGTTACAAATCGTTTATACTTACCGCAGGAATAAGAGCCAACTATTGGACATTTAACCAAGAGTTCATTGTTAGTCCGAGAGTTTCTTTAAAGTATCGCCCACTCTTATTTCATATTAATGACACTGGAAAAGTATTACGAAGAGATTTAGCCCTGAGAGCAGCAATTGGAGTTTATCAGCAACCCGCTTTCTATAGAGAATACAGAAGATTAGATGGTACATTGAATACCGATATAAAAGCTCAAAGATCATTACATTTTGTATTAGGAGCAGATTATATTTTCCATGCTTGGGAAAGAGATTTTAAATTGACTTCTGAGGTTTATTACAAATTAATGGATAGAGTTATCCCTTATGATGTGGATAACGTAAGACTAAGATACTATGCAGAAAACAATGCAAAAGCCTACTCTACAGGTATTGATTTAAAACTGAATGGAAAAATCATTGAAGGATTAGAATCATGGGCTACCCTTTCTGTAATGTCTACAAAAATAGACATCTCTAATGATGTATACTATACTTATTTAAACTCTGAAGGAGATACTATTATCCCTGGCTTTACGAACAACAATGTAGCAGTAGATTCTATTGCATACCACCCAGGATATTTACCAAGACCAACAGATCAAAGAGTTTCTTTTGGATTGTTTTTTCAAGATGTAATGCCTACCGCATGGAATACGGACAAAGTCAAATGGGACAAATTTAGAGTGAATCTAAATTTTATTTACAACACAGGATTTCCATATTTGAAAAAAACTCAAATTAGCGACCCAGCTTACGAAATCAATTCTAACATTCCTAGAACTCCAAGATACTTGAGAGTGGATGTTGGTTTTGTCAAAGATTTTATTTCTGCAGATTACCCCGCAAGAAAAGATTCTCGTTTAAAAAACATCAAGCAATTATCTTTAAGTTTAGAAATTTTCAACCTATTGGGAATAGACAATACTGTTTCTTATAATTTCGTAAGTGCAACTAACGGAAGAGAATATGCAATTCCAAACAGACTTACTTCTCGTATCATTAACTTGAAGTTAATTGCAAAATTTTAACAATTCTTGTAACTTTTCACAAGAATTAAGTTTCATTAATAACCAATTAAATTTTAATTGTAGAAAATAATTGCTATTTTCGTCAGTATTACCTAAAAGAAAAAATATATTTTATGAAGAAATTAAATATTCTACTTGCCTTTCTGTTAATTTTCACTGTGTCGTTAACAGCACAAAAGGAAAATGAAACGTACGAATCCAAGAATACCAAAAGTGCAGAAAAGTTATTTAACGAAACTAAATATCAAGAAGCTATCGTATTATTTGAGAAAGCTTACACGAAAGCAAAAGGTTCTAAAGAAAAAGGTTTTATCACATACAAAATTGGAGTTGCAAATCAATATATTGCAAACAATAGAGAAGCTAAAAAATACTACGAAAGAGCATTAAGACTTAAATACGACAAGTACGAAACTGATCTATACAGAAGACTTGCTCAAATGCAAATGCAAGATGGTGAATACAAAGAAGCAAAAAGAAACTTTGATTTAGCAGTAGACAAAAACCCTAATGATGATGTTGCAAAAAAAGGAGTTGAAGCTTGTAAAAAAGTTAGTGAAATTCTTGACAACAAAACAAAACACAAGGTAGAGGTTGTAAAAGAATTAAACACAGACAATTTCGACTGGTCTATTTCACAATTTGATAAAAGAGGAGAACAGTTCTTATTCTCATCTTCAAGAAAGGCTTCTACAGGAAACAAAACAGATGTAATTATTGGAGAGGAATACACAGATTTATATGTAACTACTCTTGATAGAAACGGAAATTTTGGAGAACCCGTTTCTTTGGGTAAATCAATTAATTCTGATTACCACGAAGCATCTGCTGTGATGTACAATAATGGAAACAGCATCCTTTTTACTAGATGTAATTCTGAGAAAAACAAAAACATTGGATGTAAAATTTATACGGCAGACAAAAGAGGGAAAAACTGGAAAGAACCAGTAATGATTGAATTATCTGACTCTATGGGATATTCTGAAGGACATCCTGCAACAAACAGAAGAGGTCAATTTATTGTATTTGCTTCTGATATGCCTGGAGGATTTGGAGGAAAAGATTTGTGGATTACACTTTACAACAAAAGAGAAAAAACTTGGGGTACACCAAAAAACTTAGGATCTGAAATTAACACGGCTGAAGATGAAAAATTCCCTACAATTGATGACCAAGGAGTATTGTACTACTCTTCTAATGGACTACCAGGGATTGGAGGATTAGATTTATTTAGAGCTGAAAAAGTAGGAACAGCAACAGAATACAAATGGGCTTCGCCAACTAACTTAGGGGTGCCATTGAATTCACCTAAAGATGATCACGGAATTATCTTTACTTCGAGTAGTTCTGGATATTTCTCTTCAAGTAGATTAGGAAAGAACGACCAAGACATGAAGTCTGATATTTTTAGATTTAGTCTACCAGAATGTGCTTTAACACTTAAAGGAAGAGTAAGAGATCAAGACAGCAAAGAACCATTAGCAGGAGCTACGGTTACTTTAACTGGATCTGATGGAACTACTGCAACAATAAAAGCAGATAGCGAAGGAAACTTTGAATTTGGAAAAAGAGGAACGAGTAGATACATTAAAAAAGGTGTGAACTACACGATTGAATTTGAACATGAAAAAGACGGTAAATTTTGGTTAAAGAAAAAATCAAAAAGAAGTACCATTGACAAAGACTTATGTAACGAAACATTCTACGAAGATATTCAGTTACTATGTGCTATTGGATGTAAGCCAATTGTAATGCCAGAAGTACAATATGTATTTGCAAAAGCAGACCTATTGATTAACGAAACTGTAAACTCTGGAGATTCATTGTTATTCTTATACAATGTAATGATGGATAACCCTACTATTAGAGTACAATTAGAAGCACACACAGATTGTAGAGGTGGTGATGCAGCAAACTTAAGCTTATCTCAAAGAAGAGCACAAACTTGTGTAGACTACCTAATTGGAAAAGGAATTGATAGAAGTAGATTGGTAGCAAAAGGATTTGGAGAATCTCAACCAAGAGTAATCACAGAAAATGGTGCTGATAAAACACTAGACTGCGAAATGATTACAGGATTAAAAACTAGTAACCCTACCCTATTCGAGAAATATCACCAATTGAACAGAAGAACTACTTTCTCTGTGATTGTTGAAGAAGAGAAATAGAGAAAAACGAATACATTTAAAGCATCCTTATTAATTTAAGGATGCTTTTTTATTTATATGAAATCAAATAAAAAGAATAACCGAATTATGGTTACTTTTGTAAAATAATTAACCATACAAAAGCAAAGAATAAGATGTCTGATGTAAAGTATAACCAAAGAGGAGTATCTGCAGGAAAGGAAGATGTGCATGCTGCCATAAAGAATATTGACAAAGGAGTATTCCCAAATGCATTTTGCAAAGTGGTACCAGATCATTTAGGAAATGATGATGACTACTGCATAGTAATGCATGCTGATGGAGCTGGAACAAAATCTGCTTTGGCCTATATGTACTGGAAAGAAACGGGAGATGTTTCGGTATGGAAAGGAATAGCACAAGATGCACTTATAATGAACATTGATGATTTATTATGCATTGGAGCAACAGACAATATTTTACTTTCTTCTACTATTGGTAGAAACAAAAACTTAATAACTGGAGAAGTACTTTCT
>CAXIAX010000063.1:0-15453 GCA_964021785.1 uncultured Flavobacteriales bacterium | reverse complement strand
TACATACCAAGTAAAATATCTGCATAAAGTTGGGTTTGATAATGCACCCAAAAACCGAGTAAAATGGAAACAATCCCGAATAGGTAATTGCTTATTTTATTTTTTCGAGCCAATAAAACTTGAGCAATTCCAAATCCAGTTCCTATAATTTGGATTAAGGTTAAATTGTGTATGAAATCTTCTATCATTTTAGTTTAGTATAAACAAAATGAGGACATAAGAGAAAACAAGCTTTTGCATAAAAAGCTTAATTAAAATCCCTACGCCAGCATTATCTGGATCAGGTTTAGAACAATTGTTCTTGGGTATTCTCTCAGCCTATTGGTAATATAAGCACCCCATTTCGGTACAAACTTAAACAAATTTATTTCATTATGGTTTCTGGTTTTAAATAAAATCCAGAAAACTTTTTGGAAGATTATTTCTTTTGAAATAAGTTGGCAATCTTTTTCTTTTTGAACACTTCAAATAAATAAAGCGCACTCAAAATCATAGAAAAAGCATACACAAAATCTTCTACAGGAATGGTAAAGAATCTTATTCCTAAATTTTGATTATCGTTATACCACACTACTTCATCAGGAATACCAAATCCTGTAAGTACACCATTTACAATAATAAACGGCACTAGCATTGCTAAAAACGTAAGATAGAACTTAGTTAGCAGTTCTTTTTTCCAATAAAAAACATGAGCCAACACCAATATTCCATAACTCATATCAATGAGCGTATACATTTTAGAAGTATTAAAAATTAATACAGTTAAGAATAAAGCAAAAAGTGAATAGGTTATGTAATTAGCGGTTTTTTGTTTCACAATCCATTTGTCGCTCAATTCCAACAAAGCTAAATGCATAAAAATACAGGCATAAGGTATGCAGATAAAAAACAACCATTCTTCTATGGGTAATTGAAACCAATAGATTTGAGCAATATATTCTGGATTAAATCCCCAGTATTCCTTTTCAGTAAAACACACATCCCATACAATAAAAGGAATCATGGAGATTATCATAGAGAGAAATAACGCTCCCCATTTCTTATACAGTTTAATTCTTGGGTGAAAACTCACCAAAAATGGAACTGAAATAGACAATATATTTATCCAAAAGTATAAACTCATTCTTATTTAGGTTTGCTGTACTCTTGTTTGTAATATTTCATAGGAACCCACAACATTCCAAAACATTCACCCTCTTCTTTGCCTAGGTGTTTGTGATGCATTTTATGTGCTCTTCTTATTGCTTTTAGATATCTGTTGTTGGTGTTTCTCCAAATTTTTATTCTTTGATGAATAAATAAATCGTGAATAATAAAATAAGCTACTCCATAAATAAACACCCCTATCCCAACTCCTAAAGGAATTAGCCATCCAAAAATAGACCAAAGGCTAAAGGCAGTAATTGAGATAATTGCGAAGAACACAAAAAAGTAATCGTTCCTTTCGAAAAAAGAATTGTGATTGTCTTTCACGTGATGATCTTCGTGAAGGTTCCAAAACGGCCCGTGCATGATATATTTGTGCATCAGCCAAGCGACAGACTCCATCAAAACAGCCGTTATTATTATTGTAATTGCAAGTATCATTTTTTTATTTCTTTGTGCATTCTATCAAACAGTAACTTAAACCACTCCGAAAATTTTTCGGGAGTAGCCTGCATTTCTTTCTGTAACTCTTCTGTAGAAACATAACGATAATCGCATACTTCGTCAGGATTCATTACAGGTTTTTGGTTAGTATATCCCACAAAAACATGGTCCAACTCGTGTTCTATTAAATCATTATCAAGATAAGCTTTATACTGAAAATTAAAAAGTTTTTTAAGGGATGCTTTCATTCCCATTTCCTCTTCCAGCCTTCTATTTGCAGCAGTAATTTCTTCCTCGCCACTCATAGGATGGGTGCAAGATGCATTGGACCAAAGCAATCCCGAATGGTATTTATGCTCAGCTCTTTGCTGCAACAACCATTCATTATCTGAATTAAAAATAAAGACAGAAATTGCTCTATGCAATAATCCTTTTTCATGAGCTTCCATTTTATCCATGAAACCCAATTCTTCATCTTTTTCATTCACCAATATTACCTCATTCGCATTCATATTACATTATATTTTTTTGCAAGTGATTTCAATGATTCTACTTCTCCCGTATCCATCAAGTTTTTTAAAATATACTTTTTTGTTTCCTCTGGTATTGGTGCTTTTTCTAAATTATTAAGAATAAATTCTGTATCAGAATCTATTTCTGTGTTATACCCCAAAAAAGAAGGCGTATTAATCTGAACAATCAATCTTAAATAAACATTCTCTACGTTTTTATCTAAAATTATTGTCTTCTCCAATAAATCTTTCCCTTTATTAAACCAACTATATTTAGAAAATGGATTATAAACGTACTGTGCCATCATCATTTTACACACGGCCTTATAGGAGTTTATTGTAACAGCACTTCTGTAGTCACCTTCAGATACTTCAGTAGCTAAAAATTCTTGGGCAGTTTCGTAATCTTTAATTTCTTCGAAAGAATTCCTAAAATGAGAAATTCCTTCTCCAGCAAAACTCGAAATAAAGAAAAAAGCTGCAAACAAAAAGGTTATTATGGCTTTCATATTAAATTAAATTCATTTTATAATCGAAATAAGATTTAGTAAGCAAAGCAAATTTCATAGGATTGCTCACTCTTATTCTGTTCATTTTTATTGCTTCAATATCTGATTTCACAATTTTATTCAATAATTTACTGTAGTATTTATAAGCTGTATAAACTCCAAATTTCGCCTCTTTAGGCAAGTTTTTTATTCCTAAATAAGCTTCTTCAAAATCTTTTTGAATCTCCTTAATGATTTCAGCTTTTGTTAACTCACACAATTCTCCACCTACCAATTGCGGAAAATAAATTCTATTCAATTCTTCTGAATCTGCTTTCAAATCACGTAAGAAATTCACTTTTTGAAAAGCACTCCCTAGTTTCATTGCCGACTCTTTAAGCGAATCGTATTTTTCCTTATCTCCATCTACAAAAACAGTCAAACACATTAAACCCACAACATCTGCCGATCCATAAATGTATTCTTTATAATCTGCTGTTGTAGAATATTCATTTTTAGTCAAATCAAACTTCATGCTTTTCATAAAGGCTTTGATTAATTCGTAATCTATGGAATACTTTTTTACCACATGCTGAAAAGAATTAAGAATTGGATTTAAGCTAATTCCTCTTTCTAGCGCTACATCTAATTCTCTTTGAAACTCGTTAAACAAAACTTCTTTATCATAATCATGAAAAGAATCTACAATTTCGTCTGCAAAGCGAACAAAACCATATATGGCATGTATATCATCCTGAATTTTAGGAGACAACATTTTTACAGCCAGTGAGAAAGACGTACTATAATTAGCCGTAACAATCTTACTAGACTCGTAGGATACTATGTCAAATATTTTTTTCATAATTATTTATAACATACATACGATTGTTAGCCGTACTTGGATTTATTAATCTTCTTCTTTTATCAATTCGCTCACAATTTTACCCGACACTATGGATGGAGGAACTCCTGGCCCTGGTACCGTTAATTGTCCTGCGTAAAATAAATTCTTCACTTTTTTATTTCTACACTTAGGTTTCAAAAAAGCCGTTTGTTTCAATGTATTGGCCAATCCATACGCATTCCCCTTGAATGAGTTGTATTCGCTCACAAAATCAGAATGAGCGAAAGACTCATACACTTCAATGTGTTCTCGTATATCTTCACCCGTATGCTTTTTTAACCTTTCGCATATCATGTCAAAATACTTTGTTCTTACCTCTTCCGTATCATCTTTCAATTCTGTTGATACAGGAATTAAGAAAAATAAATTCTCTTTCCCTTCTGGAGCAACTGTATTATCAGTTTTACTAGGATTACAGATATAAAACAAAGGTTTCTCTGGCCACTTGTGTGTATCATATATTTCTATTGCATGATTGGCAAAACTTTCGTCAAAGAATAAATTATGGTGCTTTATTCCTTTAATTTTTTTATTTAATCCTACATAATACAACAAACTAGAGGGTGCCATTACACGTTTATCCCAATAATTTTCTTTGTAATTTCTAAACTTAGGTTCTAATAATTTTTCGGAATGATGATAATCTGCTCCACTCACCACAAAATCAGCAGTTTTCAACTCCCCATTTATTTTTACTCCAATGGTTTTTTTACCTTCCACAACAATCTCATCCGCATTAGAATCAGTATAAAACTTCACTCCTAAACTCTCTGTTAGAGAAACCATTGCTTCTATTATTTTATTCATTCCCCCCATAGGATACCACGTACCCAAAGCCATATCTGCATAATTCATAAGACTATACAATGCTGGAGTATTTTCTGGCTTTGCTCCCAAAAACAACACTGGAAACTCAAGTAACTCAATTAGTTTTGGATGAGTAAAAAACTGTCTTACGTGTTTACTAATTGGCTGAAACAAATCTAAAGAAAGACCTTTCTTCGCTATATCTATAGAGAGAAACTCCGTGAAAGATAGTGAAGGTTTCGTTACAAATTCCCTCATCCCAATGTCATACTTCTGTTTAGCTTCTGCCAAGAATTTTTGCAACTTTTCTCCTGATCCTGGCTCATATTTTTCAAAATAAGCTTCAAGCTCTTGCATATTGGATGGAATATCATCTTCAGAATCTTCCCAAAAAACACGATAACTTGGACTTAATCGCACTAAATCGTAATAATCTGACACTTTTTTGCCAAAATCTTCAAAAAAACGATCAAATACATCTGGCATCCAATACCAACTTGGCCCCATATCAAAAGTAAATCCATCAATAGATTTTATTCTTGCTCTTCCTCCTAGCGTAGGATTTTTTTCATACACTTCTACCTCATATCCATCCTTAGCAAGATAACTTGCTGCAGACAGTGAGGAGAAACCTGACCCTATTATGATTACTTTCTTTTTCATTTTGTTTAACAAATATATATAAATATTAAACAAAAATAAAGATTTACTGTTTAATTCAACAGTAAGTTACTACAAAACATTAATTAATTCTAATAATCTCTTGTGTACTTTCACTCCTTCAGGTAACAAATTATCACTTACGCTCAATGCATTTTTACCAAACAAGTGAAGTTCTTCTCCTTTAATTGAAAGGACTTTATCTTGAAAATCTACTAAATAAGCTTCAACAGAATCTACCTTTGGTTCAATTGTAAAATAACTTACATAAGTAATTTCGTCATGAACTTTCTGAAGCTCTTGTAGATTCTCTATTGGAATTCCTGCTCCTAAAAAGACCGAATTATATCCTTTCAAAATTAATTCAAAATGCAAATACAATAAGCCAATATCATGTAATTCATTTAAGGGTAAAAACAAGGCAAAAACCTTAGAATTAGATTTCCTTAAACTTTGAACTTTCTCTATATTAACTAATACCTTTTGCTTTATTAAAGTAGAAATAAATCGCTCATGCATTGGAGTAATTGTAGAGGTAGACCACAGATTTCCAATATCTTCTAGCAACCACATAAAATCATTTAAAAAAATATCTCTGAATGATTTCTCCTCTGAAAGCTTATGATAAGTTCTTTCAAATAACTCTTGGTCAAAATTTAGCATTGCCAATTTAAAATCTACTAAGGCTACTTTATTTTCATTATTTTCAACCGTTACATTCTTAACCTTATCTCTCAATTCTGTCTCTGTAAATTTAGAGATTTTAGAAATCTTAAATCCATTATTGTTTAACGTAACAACATTCAATAACTTTTGAAGATTAGCTACATTATAAGTTCTAATATTAGAATCGGTACGCTCTGGCTCAAGTATACTGTATCGTTTCTCCCAAATTCTAATAGTGTGTGCTTTTACACCACTCAAATTTTCAAGATCCTTGATAGAAAAAGAAGTTTTTATCGCCATTTAGTTTAATATTTTTACAAAAAGATTAAACTAAATTAGAATTTATTAGCGACTAATAGGTGTTTTTTCGATAAAATTTATTTAAAACGAATCTAAACTAGCTGTTTATTTTCGTTTTAAATCCCCATTTTTCCATGCTTTGATAAAATTACTCCAAGCAATAGGATTAAGTAAATTATTAGGTGGAGCCTGACCTGCGTAGTACAATCTAGATTTTACTTCGTTCATTTGCCATTTAAAATTAAGCGATCCTCCCGCAGGATATGCTTCTTGTTTAAATGCCAAAACTTCTTCATCTAAATTGTTTTGAGCTCTCGTCAAATCATCATTTGGAATATCTGTATTCAAAAAAGCATCTCTAAATTGCTCTCTGGATGGCCAAGGATGAACATCATATTGAGCAAGCAAAACTGTGTCTTCGTCAAGCGTATGAATTAACGAATACCTTCCTTTTGTTAAGGTATCTGGAATAACATAAGTTGATTTTTTATACCCAATAGACGAGAACATTATTGTATCTCCCGGCATTGCAACAAAAGAGAAAAACCCATAATAATCAGAGCTTGTACCACGATATGATGACTTCTCTATTACGGTTACAAAAGGAACTGGCATTAGATTTTTACCTGTTACAATTATTCCCGAAATTTGAACATATATCTCATCTACAGAATCTTTTTCCACAGTTTCTGTTTGAGAATTTCCAATAAAAGAAATTAGCATTAAAGTAATTATCGATATAAATTTCAATGTTTTCATTATACAAATTTACAGAATTTACGGCATGAATTCAATTTATTTTTGGTTAAAGAATGTTAAGAGTTATTCTTGGTAAAAAACTCTCTTTACTCTTTGCGATACTGATGTTAATACTTCATAAGGAATTGTATCCATTGCAGTTGCTAATTGTTCAATAGAATTATGCTCTCCAAAAATCTCTACTTCATCTCCTACTTTAATACTTGTTTCGGTTACATCTATCATGCAAATATCCATGCATACATTTCCTGCAAGAAAACATTGTTTACCATTTACATAAAAAGAATATTTTCCATTCCCTAAACTTCTTCTCAATCCATCCGAATAGCCTATTGGTAAAATTCCAATGGTCATTGCTTTCTCTGCTATTGTTTTTCTTCCATACCCTATAGAATCTCCTTTTTGTAAGTTTTTCAATTGAATTACAACTGTTTTTAACGAGCTAATTGGTTTAATTTCAGAATTCTTTGCTACGTTTATTCCATAAAGTCCAATTCCCAATCGCACCATATCAAATTGGTAATCTAAGTAATTTTCTATTCCTGCCGTATTCAAAATATGCCTATCAATGGAATAAGAAAAAGCATTCATGATTTGCGAAGAAAGTGTTTCGAACAAATTAATTTGGCTCATTGTAAATTCTTTTTCTTCCAATTCATCTGCAGAAGATAAATGCGAAAAAATAGTTTTGATATACACTTCGGGCTGAGATTGAATTTCTTGAATAAGTTTAGGAACCTCTGACGGCAAAAAACCTAATCTATTCATCCCTGTCTCCAACTTAAGGTGAATTGGATAATCTTTCTTCTCTAGCAAGATTAAAGTTCTTATAAACTCATCCAATACATCCAATGAGTAGATTTCTGGCTCTAAGTTATTTTCTATTAGTTTGGCAAATGTTCCTGGCTCTGGGTTCATTACAATAATCGGAGTTAATACTCCTCCTTCTCTCAATGCTATTCCCTCATCCGTATATGCAACACCTAAATAATCTATTCCTTCATGCTCTAATAATCTCGGAATCTCTACCGTTCCGGTACCGTAAGCAAATGCCTTTACCATTACCATCAACTTGGTTGTTGGTTTTATTTTTTTCTTGTAAACATTCAGGTTATCAACCAACTGAGTAAGATTTACTTCCAGTACTGTTCTGTGATTTTTCTCTTCTAAGGCTCCAGCTATTCGTTCAAACTTATACTTTCTACTTCCTTTTATTAAAATAAAATGATTGGCTAAATTCAAGCCATCCAGCTTAGAAACCAACTCTGCAGTAGAACTAAACTGATGTAATTCCTTGCAAATTATCCCTTCCATTTTTTGATTACTCACTACAAGTAGCTTGTCCAACTTTTGTGAATTTAATAATTCTATTAATTCCTTGTCCTCAAAACTCGTTTCAGGAATATCAGAAATAATTAAAGTTCTAGGAAATTCTTTGGCTTGTAATTTCAAATACTCAAGCGACAATACCAAGGAAGAAAAACTAATGTTATAACCATCATTGATTACTGTAGAATTTTGTTTCCCTTTTTTCATTTCTAGCCTCAAAGCCAAGGGTGTCAATTCATTTATTCGTTCCTGAATATCTTCTTTAGAGTAACCTAAATAAAGCATTACAGCAATACAAATTTCACAATTTTCTATAGATGCCTTATCCGTAAATGGGACAGTTATTCCTGATTTCTCTATCGGCAATTCTATTACTTTTTCACAAGAAACAAAGAGTTTTCTTTTCTCTTCTTCTTTCTCCTCCAAAGATTCAAATCCTTCTTGGTGAGCTTCTCCCATCTTGGTCAAAACTCCTATAGAAGGTTTTATTATTACTTCCAACTTTTCCATTTCACCTTTTCGTGAAATTCCAGCTTCAAAAATCCCTAACGTATGAGTTTCGTTTAGTTTTAATACCGATAACGGAACTCCCAATTGCGAGTTATAACTCTTAGGACTTCTACAAATAGAATAATCTGAACTTAATAATTGATACAACCATTCTTTTACCATGGTTTTTCCATAACTCCCAGTAATTCCTATTACAGGAACAGAAAATTGTTCTCTATGCCATTGCGCAAAATGCTGTAAAGCTTCTAAGGTATCACTTACTTTTATTATAAAAATATTCTTATCGTCTATTTCTACATCTTGAGAAACGACAAAAACTTGAACTCCTTTTTCTATCAATTCAGGAATAAAATCATGTCCATTTCTTTTGTCCGTTTTTAAGGCAAAAAAAACTGTACTACCAGAGTTTTGAATACTTCTGCTATCTACCGAAACGTGATTTATTACTTGAGAATTGGAACCTAATAATTCTCCATGAATGGCCTTTGCAATATGTTCTGGAGAATACCTCATTATTTTTCTTGAGTTTTATTAAAACAGACCCTGCATAAAGGCTCGTAGGATTCTGTTTCACCAAGCATTACTATTTTTTCTTCTGTTGTTTTCCTATGCGAAAACTGAGCTAAACTACCACATTTAACACAAATTGCGTGCACTTTGGTTACATACTCTGCCACTGCCATCAAATCGGGCATTACACCAAACGGCTTACCTGCAAAATCCATATCTAGGCCTGCAATTATTACCCTTGCTCCTTTGTTTGCCAATTGAACACATACATCTACCAATCCCTCATCAAAAAACTGAGCTTCATCAATTCCTATTACCTCAACTCCATCTGCTAATAACAAAATATTGCTGGAAGAAGGAACGGGAGTAGATCGAATAGAATTTTCATTGTGACTTACCACATCCTCTTCGCTATAGCGAGTATCGATAGCTGGTTTAAATATTTCCACATTCATTTGAGCAAACTCTGCTCTTTTCATTCTACGGATTAATTCTTCCGTTTTTCCAGAAAACATGGAACCACAAACGACCTCTATCCATCCTCTTTTCTCATTGTTATTTGTGTGTGATTCTAAAAACATTTTTCTTTTTTACTTTCTATTCAAAAATAGGGATAAATTATTTTTTTCTTGTTCTTTTTAGCGCATAAAAAAAGGATAGTTAAATTAATAACTATCCTTTTATAATTTTATTTAAAACTATTAGTTGTCAGAAACCTCAGCTCTCATAGTTCTTCCTCCTTCAATCTCTACTCCGTTAATTCCTTTCAATAACTTTTCAGCTACTTTAGGAGCTACATCTACAAAAGTAAATTTATCCATCATTCTGATTCTACCTAAGTTCTTTCCGGCTACACCACCTTCTTGACATAATACTCTTATCAAGTGTCCTTTATCAGTAAATTCTTTCAAACCTACATTAATAAACAATGTTGTTGAGTCTCCATCAAGATTTCTATTGTGACCTCCATCATTATCTTTTCTGCTATCAGTTCTCTCTCTTCTTGGTCTTCTTTCGCTCCTTTCTGCTCTATCTCCTCTTGGTGACCTTTCGCTTCTGTCGCTTCTTCCTCTACTTCTGTCGTTTCTGTCTCCTCTGCTTCTGTCGTTTCTTCTATCTCCTCTTCCTCCTCTATCTCTATCTCCACCTCTACTAGCTGCAGACATGTCATTGATATCTCTTGAGTTTCCGTAGTAAGATAAAAATTTGTTGAATTCTGCTGAAACGAATTTTTTAATTATTTCTTCTTTAGATAATTCTGCTAATTTTTCTTCTATTGAAGGTAAAAACTGACCTAATTGCTCTTCTTTCACCTCAACATCCACAACTTTATCAATCAATTGTAACAATTGTTTTTGACAAATATCTTCTCCCGTAGGAAATTTAGCTTGCTTAATTTCGGTATTGATAATTCTTTCGATCTGCCTCAACTTTCCTGCTTCTCTATTGTTCAATAACAACATAGAAACTCCTTTCTTTCCTGCTCTTGCAGTTCTTCCAGATCTGTGAGTATAACTTTCTATTTCATCAGGTAAATTGTAGTTTATTACGTGAGTAATATCATCTACATCTATTCCTCTTGCTGCAACATCAGTTGCAACCAATAATTGAATATCTTTTTTACGGAAAGCTCTCATCACTCTATCTCTTTGAGCTTGTGATAATTCTCCGTGTAGCGGTTCTGCACTATAATTGTTTTTCATCAATTTTTCAGCAACCTCAGCAGTTTCTCTTCTAGTTCTGCAAAAAATAACTCCGTACATGTCTGGTTCAAAATCAATGATTCTTTTCAGCCCATCAAATCTGTCTCTATCGTTTACTCTAAAATATTGGTGTTCTATATTTTTTGCAGTAGCATTTTTAGTTCCAACAGTAATCTCTATTGGATCTGTCATATATTGCTTTGCAATTCTTACTACCTCTCTTGGCATTGTTGCAGAGAACAACCAAGTTTTTTTAGTATCAGGAGTATTGCTTAAGATTCCATCAATATCTTCTTTGAAACCCATGTTAAGCATTTCATCTGCTTCATCAAGAGCTACATAACTTACTTGTGATAAGTCAACTCTTTTTCTCTTAATCATATCAACCAATCTTCCTGGAGTTGCAACAACTATTTGTGCTCCTCTATTCAATTGTCTTGTTTGAGTATCGATACTTGCTCCTCCATACACAGGAACAATATTGGCATTTCTAAAGTTTTTAGAAAATGCTTGAAAATCTTTCGAAATTTGGATACATAATTCCCTTGTTGGGCAAATTACTAATCCTTGTGTTTTTTTACTACTGAAATCAACTTCATTTACCATTGGTAAACCAAAAGCTGCAGTTTTACCTGTACCTGTTTGTGCAAGTCCAACTAAATCTCTGTTTTCTGTTAGTAATTGTGGAATTGCTTCCTCTTGAATTGGTGAAGGTTCTGTAAAACCTAGGGACGCAACCGCATCCAAGACCTCTTGTTTGAGGCCTAGTTCTTGAAATGTCATAGACGTTTTTTTTTAATAATTTATACTAATAAAAATCCCTTAAAAAAAAACTCTAACACAACATTACGACCTTTTAAGAAATCCTTATTTCGGTACAAAGGTAGTTAATATTATTAACAATAACGGTATTTCTGTTAATTAACCAAATAATAACAATTGAACTGAGGCAATATTTATCCTTTATTTTTTAGTGATTCTCAACTATTTTTAATTACTTAGACTCTTCAAAAAAACTACTATACAATGGCAGCTTGTCAATTTTGCAAAAAGGAAATAACAATAAAAAACCAAAAGGCTAAGAAATTTTGCTCTACTAATTGTAGGGTAAAAGCATACCAAAAAAGAAAACGAATGAGTCCTACCATGACTTGTTACGTTTGCAAAGAAGGTGTTCTTACTTATAGGATTATGTTAAATAAAGCTCCGCAAATAAAATGCACTTCTTGCAATACAATTTGGAAAGCCGAATGAAAAAAGCAAATGGAATATTAGTTTTTGGAATATTGTTCCTGTTACTAAGCATTGGCTATGTAATTACTTCTCTTGAAATTTACACTATGGAGCCTAATCAAGAAATGACTAAACAAAGAGAGAACCAAATGGCATTTGTTAAAACAACTTTTTGGAGTGGAATAATAATGATTGGAATTGCCTTTTTTCTTAGAATAAAAGCTAAAAAGAACAATAATTAATGGTTTTCCTCCAGCCCATAATTCATTATGGATTACATTTTATCTTCCCAGGATTAATTGCTTTCATTTTCTTTCGTAACAAATGGAAACAAGCTTGGTTAGTTATGATTGCAACCATGCTAGTGGATATCGATCATTTGTTCTCTACTCCTATTTTTGACCCAAATAGATGTAGTATAAACAATCACTTTCTTCATACTTATTATGCAATTGGAGCTTATGTTCTCCTTTTAATTCCTAAACGAACTAGAATTATTGCAATTGGCTTACTCTTACACATGGTTACGGATTGGCTAGATTGTTTGTGGATGGGGTGAAATTCTGCATTTGTTCTCGATACTATTTCAGTTTTGCTAACACAAACTGAAATCACTCGAACTGACAATTGTGAACTTGCTTTTACTCTAAGAAAAAGGATGAACTGACATTTACGATTTACTTTTAAAAACTACAAGTTTGTCAATTCGAGTGGATTTAATTAAAGCTTTACGGAAATGAAATTTGTATCCAGAATGGCTTTTTGGAAATGAATTTAATTCGTCTGTATTTACCTTTCAATAAAAAAACAATTAATGCTTCTTGTCTATTTTCTTTGCTTCTTTCTTAATGGGAGAAAAACAAAACACCCCTTCTAAAACATAGTTTAAAAGGGGTGTTGACACTCTATTCAGTGACAATATTTAAATTGATTTTAAATTATTGCTTAACCAATTTTTGCAAAACAGTTTCTGAGTCTACTGAAATTTTAAGAAAATAAACCCCTTTACTTACAGTTGATAAATCAATTCCTATTCTATTATTATTAATTGAAGAGGCAGAGTAAATTAATTTACCTGTAACAGATACAAGATCAACTTTAATATCTGAAGCAGATTCATCTAATTTGATTGTAACATAATCAGTTGCTGGATTTGGATATACGTTAAAACTAATTGAAGTATTATTTTCTTCAATTCCTGTAGTAGAACAGTTTTCAAATAAGATAGACGAAACCAAGGTGTCATTATTCATATCTAAATCTCCATTTAATGTCGTATTTATTGTTAAAATACTTGCTCCCATCCCTATTGTATTAATAGGTCCAACTGTAATGGTATCTGTTCCTGAAGTTAATATAGATACAAAACTTGTGTCTAATAAAGTTACTGTATTATTACCAATAAGACTTAATGAATAAGGTATAGTATCTTCAGTTATAGAACCTACATTTGCTACAACAAATGTAAAATAAGTATTGTTGCTCTCACACACGGTATCACTTGAATTAATCAATGCAGTTACACTAATATCACTATTTATTATTGAAACAGTAAATTCATCAGCTCCAATATCAATTCCTCCTGACATAGGTCTAACATCTCCATCAATATCTATAGTTAAACCAACATTATCTCCATTATTATATGCATTAAAATCATTCATCATGTGTAAATCAGTTGCACTGACAAAAGAGGGTACTGCTTCAATAGAATTAACATTATATGATGAACTAGCTGTTTGCCATGCTGATAAATTAGCATAAGTAGTTCCCCCAATAGAAAATGGAGTTCCTGTAGAATAATACAAATTATAATCTACTGTATCTGTGGAATTCAAAGCATCACTTGAGAGAAATGCATTATCAGCATCTCCAACAAAAATATTATTTCGAATATCAACATTTACTTGGTCATTTATTCTCAAAGCAGGTTTTCCTTTAGCTGTATTGTGAAAGACATCAGTGTTCTCAAAATCTAATAAATAAATTGCATCATCTGTAGCACTTATAACCATATTATTACTAACAGAAGAGTTTACAGTAGTAGTAAATAAATCATTTCCATCATTTATGTATATCCCCCAATCAATTACATTGATATTATTCGCATTTATTTGGTAATTGTTTATATCAAATAGATAGAAACCATCTCCTCCAATAGACGTAATTGAATCTACATAATTATTACTAATTACAACATTTTGTATGTTATCACATTTAAATGCATGATTATCATGCTTAAGAAAAGTATTATTTGAAATTAAAAATCCTGAAGAATAAGCAGATCCATTCCCTTCAATATGAATACCGGCTTCACCTCCTCTAAAATAAGAATTTGTAACCGTAAGATTATCTACATTAACTCCTTCACTACTTTCAGAAGTCAAGGAATTACTTGCAACAATCCCTGTGATATCAGCAGAAGTTACAACAGGCATTATAAATCGACAACTATCAACAGTAAGTTCATTAACTCCAAGACTTAGATGTACACACCATGCATCAGCAGAGGTCTTTGTAGTTTCAATCGTTAAGTTTTTAATTGTAATGTAGTTCGTTCCTTCCATTTGCCAAGTAGCTTGTGTATTCGAACCATCATAGGTAAGAGTAGAAACAGAAGCTCCTGCTCCATTAAAGGTTATCGTATTGGTAGCTGAAGATCCAAGTATCGCTCCTAGATAAACACTATCAGCATAAGTACCGGCAGCTACATTAAATGTTACTGCACAACTTACGCCATTTGTGTTTAATGCATTTGCTGCATCTGAAAAAGTTTGATAGTTTGTACCCCCTGTAACAGTAGCAGCATCAATTGAATAGACTCCACATAATTGAGCATTAGCACTGATTTGGAATCCAATACTCATTAAAAGTAAGATTAGTGATTTAAGTAATTTGTTTTTATTCATTGTTTTATTTTTATTTTTTATTTGTTAATAACGCAACAAAATTAGATTAATTTATATTGATGTGCTCAATTATTTAATGAATCTGTTAAGAATAACACCTAAAGACAGGGCAATTAACTGTCTTTCAACTCTTAAAAACTTCAATTCTTTTAACAAAAAATTAACATGGATCAGTTTCTGTAATTTATTGAAATTTTCAGAAACACCTTCTTTTACTTACAGGTAACAAATCAATTATTATCGTATTTATATTGATCGAAAACTCAAAATACATTAATTGCCTTGTTAACGCCACAAAGTCTTATTTAATTTTAGATGACTCTTTGTCAATTTACTGCAGCAATAATTTTTACTGGATTTGTATATACAATACTACGAAGTCTATCTTTTTCTTTTAATCCCTAAGAAAACTAAAATTATTGCAATTGTCTTACTATGACGCATGACAACAGATTGACTACATTCTTTGTGGATGTGGTGAAATTCTGCATTTATTCTCGATACAATTACAATGTTTGCTATCGCACATTGAAATCAATCGAACTGACAATTGCGAACTTGCTTTTACTCTAA
>CAXIAX010000062.1:0-15963 GCA_964021785.1 uncultured Flavobacteriales bacterium | reverse complement strand
CGGCACTAACAAAAACTACTCTGGAAACTCGGCAATAATTGATTATAAAGGAGATAAAATTACTCAAATTCCAGAGCAAGAAAATCACATTGAAATATTGACTTTAAACAAACAAAATCTAACAGATTTTAGAGCTAAGTTTCCTGCGTTGGAGGATGGGGATAGATTTGAGATTAAATAATTAAAACAACCATTTAATAATAGTGGAAACTCCTGAAATAAAAATTAATGCACCAATTATAATAAGTCCCAAACATCCCAATTCAAAAAATTTATCTCTCAAGGTACTTTTATAAACAAAAGAATCAGAGTCAAATTCAATTTCTGATTTTGTCTTGCTAATACATTCTATATAGTCTATATATGTATTGCTCATATCATCCATCAAATCTTTTTCAAAACCAATTGTTTCTTTCTCATTATTTTCAAAATCCAATCTAGCTTTTAACAGTTGAATCGCAAGAACTTCCAATCCTTCTTTATTTACTTTTAAGAAACTTTCCTCAGAAGCTCCTCCATATTGAAAGATACCGAAATAAGCCTCTTCAAAATTTTCACTCCCTTCTAATTTTGAAATAAATAATTCTAACTCCTTTGTATTCATAGCTCAATATAACTAAAAATTCATAGTCAGCCCAATTCTTTTTCTCACAGCATCTACTTCCAATACTTTTACTTTTACATGTTGATGAAGCTTCACTTTATCGGCTGGGTTACTAATGTATTCGTCACAAATATTAGAAATGTGAACCAATCCATTTTCTTTGATTCCAATATCTACAAAGCATCCAAAATTAGTCACATTAGTCACAATTCCATTCAGTTCCATTCCTGGAATTACATCTGCAATGGTTCTTAATTTATCGTCAAACTCCAGTACTTTTGCTCTTTCTCTAGGATCACGACTTGGTTTTTTAAGTTCTTGAATAATGTCTTTCACGGTTTCAATTCCAGAATTCTCATCCGTAAAATCAGACATTGATAATTGATTCAACACTTCGTCATTACCAATTAATTCTTCTTTTTTCACTTTAAGTGATTTGGCAATTTTCTCTACCACATAATAACTCTCGGGGTGCACTGCCGAATTATCCAATGGATTTTTTGCTCCAGCAATTCTCAAAAACGCAATAGATTGCTCGTAAGCTTTTGCCCCCATTCTTTTAACCTTTTTAAGTTGTGATCGAGAGTCAAAATCTCCATTTTCTTTTCTGTAATCCAAAATGTTTTGAGCCGTAGTTTCTCCCAATCCCGATACATATTTAAGTAAATATTTACTTGCCGTATTTACGTTCACTCCCACTCTATTTACACAACTTATTACCACATCATCCAAGGAGTTTTTTAATAATGATTGGTTCACATCATGCTGATACTGACCCACACCTACCGATTTTGGGTCTATCTTTACCAACTCCGCCAAAGGATCCATCAATCTTCGTCCTATAGAAACTGCTCCACGAACTGTTACATCATATTGTGGAAATTCTTCTCTGGCAACCTTGCTCGCACTGTAAATACTTGCGCCATCTTCACTTACCATAAAAACCTGAAGTTTTCTATCAAACTTCAATCGTTTTATGAAATATTCCGTTTCTCTACTTGCCGTTCCATTTCCAATTGCAATCACTTCTATTTTGTAGCGTTCTACCAACGAAACTACTTTTTTACTCGCCATTGCCGTATCCTTTTGTGGGGGATGCGGGTAAATATTTTCGTTATGAACCAATTCTCCGTTTTCGTCCAAACAGACCAATTTACATCCCGATTTAAATCCTGGATCAAGAGCCAAAATACGTTTTTGACCTACAGGAGCTGTCATCAGTAACTGTTTCAAGTTTTCAGAAAACACAGCAATCGCTTGTTCATCTGCCTCCAATTTCAACTTATTTCTGTGCTCTGTTTCTATAGATGGCTTTAGCAATCTTTTGTAAGCATCTTTTATCGCCAATTCTACCTGTTCAGAAGATTCATTCCAACCGTGTTTTAGTTTTTCATTCAATTTATCCAGTACCAATTCTTCTTCTGGCTGAATTTTAAGACGAATTATTCCTTCGTTTTCTGCCCTCAATAAAGCCAAAGTTCTATGTGATTTTAGTTTTGAAGTAGGCTCAGAATAATCGAAATAATCTTTAAACTTCTCTCCCGCTATTTCTTTCCCCTTAATTACTTTAGCTTTTACAAATGCTTGTTTCTCGAAAAGTCTTCTCACTATATTTCTTGCAGAAACTCGTTCGTTTATCCATTCGGCAATTATAAACCTCGCTCCTTCTAGTGCATCTTCCGTAGATTTTATTTCTCCTTTTACAAATCTAGAAGCCGCTCTTTTCACATCTTCTTCATTCTGAGACATGATTATTTTTGCCAAAGGCTCCAATCCATTTTCTCTGGCTACACTAGCTTTTGTTTTTCTTTTCTTTTTGAATGGAAGATAAATATCTTCTACCTCTGTTAATGAGGTAGCTTTCAAAATTAAATTTTGCACTTCATCAGTAAGTAAACCTTGTTCATCAATTGCTTTGATTACGGTTTGCTTTCTTTTTTCAAGCTCTTGAAGTCTGTCCAATCCATTTTTTATATCCAAAATCTGAACTTCATCCAAACCTCCCGTTTGTTCTTTTCTATATCTCGAGATAAAAGGTACTGTTCCTCCTTCTTTTAAAAGTTCTATGGTTTTAGAAACTTGTTTGAAAGGAATATTTAGTATTTTGGAAAGTTGTTCGATTGGATTCATTTGTTTCTTTA
The DNA here is from genome assembly GCA_964021785.1 of uncultured Flavobacteriales bacterium. Lineage (GTDB taxonomy): Bacteria > Bacteroidota > Bacteroidia > Flavobacteriales_D > CAJJDF01 > CAJJDF01. The sequence continues at coordinate 13,218 of CAXIAX010000062.1, read as the reverse complement.
AGTTTAAATACCTTTGAGTATTATTTTTAGCGAAACGTAAAGTTAAAAAAGAATACTAAAATCTAATTCTAAAAAGAGAAAATGAAAAAATTAATTGCACGTTTTGTATTTTGGATTACTGGTTGGAAAACCGAACTTACCGATTTAGAAGTAGCCAAAAAGAGTGTAATGATAGCTGCACCTCATACCTCAAACTGGGATTTGGTGTATATGGTTGGTGTTTTTTGGCAACATAAATTACCCGTTAAGTTTTTTATAAAAGACAGTTACACCAAAGGATTACACGGAGGTTATTTTAGGTGGCTTGGCGGAATAGGAATTAACAGAAAAAAGTCGGGAAATATGGTAGAAACGGCTGCTGAACTATTTAAAAAAGAGAAAGAATTAATCATCATTATCCCACCCGAAGGAACAAGAAAACGTGTGGATAAATGGAAAAAAGGTTTTTATCACATTGCAAAAACTGCACAAGTTCCTGTTTCATTTGGCTTTCTTGATTACAAAGAAAAAATTGGAGGAGTTGGTGGATATATCAACCTTACCGATTCTTTTGAAAATGACATGGAAAAAATTCAAGCTTTTTATAAAACAAAAACGGGTAAGTTTCCTGAGTTGTATAATGAAGAGATTTATTGAGTTTGTCTATTTCTTAAACACAAACCTTACATAGTTCTTCTCTAGATATCCAACTGTGATCAAGCCCTTGCATAACCATTGCACTATCAAATTCAACACTTCCTTTCGGAAATTTAGATTCATCCATAAAATAAGATGAATGTTGGCTTTTTACTTTCAATGGTTTCATGGACCAATCAATTGCTTTGAGTTCAATTGCATCAAATTCATCAAAGTCATTTCTTTTGGACCAACCAATATTTCCTGCCAAAAAGAAATCTGATATCTCTTTTACCGAATTAAAAACCGAAATAGATTCTATCTCTTTTGATATTTCTGCCTCAATATTCATAAGGCACTCCTCTCCTTTTCCTATTCTAACAGAAAATGAATTGCCATTTGATTCAATACTAAAGTCAGCTTTTTTATAATTCCCTGGAAAGAGTCTACCACTTGCAAAAGTATTAACCAAAGAGTTTGTATCTCTTCTTGTTACAAATACACCTTCTCCTAGCGAAGATGTTACTGCAATTCTGTGTGCCGCATTATGACTTTTTGAACCAAAAATACTAGGTAATCCATTAGGTCTCATCTGTGATAATGAAACTTGACAAATTCCACCAATAGCATATCCATTTATTATTTTAGGCTTAAATTCTTTTGGTAAATTTTGTTGCATAACTTCAGGATCAATTCTATAATTGAGTAAAATCCTATGATCTATTTTCCCTTTTACTTCCTTCATTAAAATTGAATTAATAAAAATTTACAATCTATACCCTTCCAAATCTGTCTTCCTCCCAACCTTCTGCTGAATGGTATCATTTTCTATATCCCAACCTCTAGCTTGAGAGTATTCTCTTCCATAGAATATAATTTGTAAATGCAGTTTGTTCCAAATCTCTTTTGGGAATAAACGTTTGGCATCTTTTTCGGTTTGTGCTACATTTTTTCCGTTAGTCATTCCCCATCTGTACAATAATCTATGAATGTGAGTATCTACAGGAAAAGCAGGAACACCAAAAGCTTGGCTAATAACAACCGAAGCAGTTTTGTGACCAACTCCAGGAAACTCTTCTAGTAAATCTATATCGTTAGGTACTTTACCATCATATTTTGTAATCAACATTTCTGATAATTCCCAAATCGCTTTAGATTTTCGTGGAGATAAACCACAAGGCCTTATTATTTCTCTTATTTCATCTATTTGCAATTTCACCATATCGTAAGGATTATTGGCTCTTTCAAATAAAATAGGAGTAATTAAATTTACTCGTTTATCGGTACATTGTGCCGATAACAACACTGCTATCAACAAAGTATACTCATCTGTATGATCCAATGGCACGGGAGTTTTAGGATAAATACGTTCTAACTCGTCAATAATAAACTGTACTTTTTCTGCTTTTGTCATAAGGCGATTGTTGAGTATAAATTTAAGAATAAAAAAGGGTTTGAGAACGATTTTTAGACTTGTTCTCGATACTAAATAATTTCCTATCTAATCACATTATTGTCAATTCGAGGGATTTTGGTTCTTCACCAAAAATGTATAGAGAGTGACATTTAGGTATGATTGTTTTAATTTAAGATTCGCTTTTTTAAGGAAATGACAAAGAAAAAGTGTAAAAATTAAAACAAAAAAATCCCTTGAATTTCTTCAAGGGATTTTACATTTAAGTTATTGATTGTTTCTACAAGAAATTCACTTTTCCAGTTTCTACATCATACATTGCTCCCACAATTTTGATTTTATTTTCTTTTTCCAACTCATTAAGAATATTACTTTCTGTTCTCATTCTTTCTATAGATTTAAAAACGTTAAGTTCAGATACTTTTTCGATATTAGCTGGAGTTGCGTCTTCTTTTGTATGAATCACTTGATTTACGGCAGGATTAATCTTAGCCAATAAAGATGTGATATTCCCTAAATCTACTCGGTTGCAAGCTGCTGTTACAGCACCACATTTGGTATGTCCCATAACTACAACTACCATTGATCCTGCTACTTTACATCCATATTCTATAGACCCTAAAATATCTTCGTTAATAACATTTCCTGCTACTCTTACACTAAATATATCTCCTATTCCTTGGTCAAAAACCAATTCGATTGGGACTCTAGAATCGATACAACTTAGTACCACTGTGTGAGGAAATTGTCCTGCTGCAGTCGCTACAACTTGTCCATTAAGATCTCTTGGTGATTTGTTATTACTTAAAAATCTTTTATTTCCTTCTTTTAATATTTCAACAACACTCTCTGGTGTTTGTGAAGCTTGTATTTCTTTTGTTTGTGTTCTCATTTTCACGTTTATTTATCAGTTATTTTTAATCTATCCAATGGACTAAGTTCTTTGCCCACATACAAATTCACTAGAGTTAATGTAATACCTCTTGAGGTTGCATTTACTGCAAAATCTTCAATTATTTTCACCACATCATAATGAATAAAATGAGTATTAGTAGCGTTAATTTCTACCATACTGTTATCTGGAATATTATTTAGAGTTGAAAGCATAGATGCTTTATTAAGGAAAGTAACATCTTCAGATAATGTTACTGTGATGTTTTTCACCTTGTCTTCATCAATTTCAGAATTTATATCCAAAGGAACTTTGTAATTATTTCTTAAAATAATAAATACAGCTACTCCCATACCAATACAAATACCGATTAATAAATCACTAAATAGAATTGCTACAATAGTAACTACAAAAGGAATAAATTGTCCCATTCCTTGTTTATACATTGTTTTGAAAAGTGCTGGTTTAGCCAGTTTGAATCCTACTACAAGTAAAATTGCTGCTAAAACTCCTACAGGAATTAAATTCAATAATTCTGGAATTAAAATAACACTTAACAAGATTAATAAACCGTGAATAATGGTAGATGCTTTTGTCATCCCTCCCGCTTGTTGGTTTGCCGAACTTCTTACAATAACTTGTGTAAGGGGCAATCCTCCAATTAATCCTGAAATGATGTTTCCAATTCCTTGTGCTTTTAACTCTTGATTGGTTGGTGTAATTCTTTTCAAGTCATCCTGTTTATCAGATGCTTCTACACACAATAAAGTCTCTATACTTGCTATTAAAGCTATAATTACAGCAACTACCCATACACTTGGATTTGCCAAAGCTGTAAAGTCTGGAAGACTAAAGTTTCCAAAGAATTCACTTGAACTAGTAGCAATAGGTAATGAAACTATATGCTCTCTAGCTATTGCTAAATCGGGATTAGATGCAAACGTTTTATTCAATACAATCCCAACTATTACAGCCAACAAAGGTCCTGGAATTGCTCCAAGTACTTTTATCTTTTTTATGAATTTTGTATTCCAAAGAATTAGAATAAATAACGATACTGCTGTAATGATAACAACTCCTGGAGAAATATAATCCAGCATATTTACCAGTTCAGAAAATGTATTTTCATTGTCTGGTTGTAAAAAACTATCATCACCTTCAAAATCTTTGTCATACCCAAAAGCATGAGGAATTTGTTTTAAAAATATCATAATTCCTATCCCCGCCAACATTCCGTATATAACAGATGATGGAAAGTAATAAGCTATAATACCTGCTTTAAGAAATCCCATTATTACTTGCAAAACTCCTGCAAGAACTACAGAAACTAGAAATATTTCGAAACCTCCGTTTGTTAATCCTCCAAAATCTCCAATTGCTCCTGATACTATCGCAACTAATCCTGCTGCTGGTCCACTTACACCAAGTGGTGAACCACTAAAAAAACCAACTACAATTCCTCCTATTATCCCTGCAATTAATCCTGAGAACATAGGCGCTCCAGATGCTTGTGCAATTGCTAAACACAGTGGCAATGCCACTAAAAATACTACTATACTTGCTGGTATATCCGCCTTAAGATGTTTTAACGGATTCAGTTTATTCGATTTATTCATTCTTTATATTTAAAATTTATTATTCAGTTTTTCAAAGGTAAGAAACCTAAGAAACAGCTGACTATGGTATAGTCAGTTCTTACAATAAAATCACGAATGACTTTATTGTTTATGAACAATAAACTTTAGGAGGTGGAATAAATAAATCAGGATCGAATAAAGAAATATTAATTTTCTTTATTTCTCTATTATACGATTTTAAATCAGTAAAATGCTCTATTAAAGGCTCTGTATACAAATATTGTATTTCATCTGAATCTACTAAATCTTCCTCTTCCTCCTCTTCTTCTTGCATTGTAGTGTTCAACACCTTAGCTAAGGCATCTTCTTCTAAAACCTCTGTATATACAGAAAGTGCGTATACTATTGGTGCCACAAAAAACAGGGAAATCAAAAATGTGATTCCAATGATTTTGAATAATCTATTAATTCTATATTTATCTGAAATCCTTAACATTTTATTGCGTTAAAAATTAATTGATTATAGAATAAAGAAATACAATGTTCAGATTTCTTATTGTTTATCAAACTAGGAAAATGCTCTAAAAAGTACCTTTGGTGCAAAGCTCCATCAATTGTGCTGGACACAAGCATTTGTGGATATTCATAATTAGGATTAATCTCAATTATTATATCACTCAGTCTGTTTACTATTTGTTTATATACAGTATAAAATCCTTTCTCATTTTCACTATCTATCTCTTTAGTGTAGATTACTTTTGTCGATTCATTCACAATTATCTTGTGAAGAATAACTTCATTAATATGTGAAAACGAATTATCTTCTATTACCGGCTTCGTAATGATATCTACAGCTATTTTAAGCCTTTCTTTTGCCGATACTATGTTATGTGTACCAAATACCAATCTATAATCTACCCAGCTCCAATACCAGCAGGTCAAATACAACATTAGCATATGTTTATTTTCAAAATACCTATATACTGTACTTTCGGTAGAACCAATTTTAGCACTAAGCTTTTTAAAGGTAAATGCTTCAAAACCTAATTCATGAATTAGGAAAATACTTTGCGCTACAATTTTTTTACCCAAATCTGTAGATTCAGGATTCTTGAGATATAGCTCAGGAGTTATAGTAATATTTAAAAAAAGTTTATGCATTGATTTTTTACATCCTACAAATATAATAGTAATACTATTACTAAAGCAAATTTTACTTTAAAAAATATGTTAAAAAATACAACTCAAAAAAAAAGCCTTTGAATTAATTCAAAGGCTTTTTTTTATATAATTAAAGGTTTGGTTATGCCAATACTTCAGATACTAATTTAGCAGCATCTTCTAATTGTACTGCAGAGTGAACTTTAAGTCCAGATGCATCAATTAATGCTTTTGCTTCTTCAGCATTTGTTCCTTGTAATCTTACGATTATAGGAATTTGAATATCTCCAATGTTTTTGTAAGCGTCAATTACACCTTGTGCAACTCTATCACATCTTACAATACCTCCAAAGATATTTACCAATAATGCTTTTACATTAGGATCTTTCATAATGATACGGAAAGCTTTTTCAACTCTTGCTGCATCAGCTGTTCCACCTACATCTAAAAAGTTTGCTGGATCACCTCCAGATAATTTAATGATATCCATTGTTGCCATTGCAAGTCCGGCTCCATTTACCATACACCCAACATTTCCGTCAAGTTTCACATAGTTCAATTCATGTTCTGAAGCTTCTACTTCTGTAGGATCTTCTTCAGTTTTATCTCTCATTTCAGCATAATCTTTATGTCTGAAAAGTGCATTTCCATCTAGAGATACTTTAGCATCTACTGCGATAATTAAATCATCAGATGTTTTTAACACTGGGTTAATTTCAAACATTTCAGCATCACAACCTTCGTATGCTTTAACCAATGCAAATACAAATTTTGTCATTTCCTTCATTGCTTTTCCACTTAATCCTAAGTTGAATGCAATTTTTCTTGCTTGAAATCCTTGAATTCCTACTTTAGGATCAATTTCCTCTGTAAAAATTAAGTGTGGAGTTTCTTCTGCAACAGTTTCAATATCCATTCCACCTTCTGTAGAATACATAATCATGTTTCTTCCTGTAGCTCTATTCAAAAGAACTGACATATAAAATTCGCTTGGTTCAGAATCACCAGGGTAATATACATCTTGTCCTACTAATACCTTACTTACTAATTTTCCTTGAGCTGAAGTTTGTGGAGTGATTAACATCATTCCTAATATATCGTTAGAGATAGATTTTACTTCGTCTAAATTCTTAGCCAATTTTACTCCTCCTCCTTTTCCTCTTCCACCTGCGTGAATTTGAGCTTTAATTACAAACCAATCAGTACCAGTTTGGGCATTTAATTGTTTTGCAGCTTCCACTGCTTCTTCTGGAGTGTTTGCTACAATTCCTTCTTGAATCGCAACTCCATAACTTTTCAGTATAGATTTACCTTGATATTCGTGTAAGTTCATTAGTTTTATTTTGGTTAAATGATAACCAAAGGTAAGATAACTTAGAAATAAATAAAAGAGAAAATCATATATATTTATTTGTTCGTAAAAATCTGTACAAATCGTAAGGAATTTAAGCCCTATTGAGCAAATAAATATGTAACAAGTGTAAATTTAATGCACATAAAAGTGATTTTTGAACATTTATTGTACCTTTGAATTTACATTTCTATAAAATAAGAAATAAACCAAATTATATACATTATATGAATGCAGTAATTACTGGAGTTGCTGGTTATTTACCAGAAAAAATCTTAACAAATAAGGACCTTGAAAAGATAGTAGACACCAATGATGAGTGGATAAAATCTAGAACAGGAATTGAGCAAAGACACATATTAGAAGATGGAAAAGGAACTTCTTACATGGGTGCTAAAGCTGTTGAAGATTTATTAAAAAAGACAAATACTAAAGCGGAAGAAATTGATTTAATTATCTGTGCTACAGTTACACCTGATCACGTTTTTCCTGCCACTGCTAATATCATTTCTGACATTGTTGGGGCAAAAAATGCATGGAGTTTTGATATTAATGCTGCTTGTTCGGGATTTTTATATGCGCTTACTACAGCAGGACAATTTATCGAAACCGGAAAATACAAAAAAGTAATAGTTGTAGGAGGTGATAAAATGTCTTCTATCATTGACTATACCGACAGAACAACTTGTATCATTTTTGGAGATGGAGCTGGAGCAGTAATGCTTGAGCCTACTGAAGAAAATTTAGGAATTCAAGATTCTATCTTATACTCTGATGGAGCAGGAAAAAAACACCTTTACCAAAAATCTGGAGGATCTGTAAGTCCTGCAACTGCAGAAACTGTTGCTAACAAAGAGCACTTTGTTTACCAAGAAGGACAACCTGTATTTAAAGCAGCTGTAACAGGAATGGCTGATGTTTCGGAAGAAATCATGAAAAAGAATAACCTGTCAGCTGATGACGTTTCTTGGTTGGTTCCGCACCAAGCAAACCTAAGAATAATTGATGCTACAGCACGAAGAATGGGCTTGAGCACAGAAAAAGTAATGATTAATATCCAAAAATATGGTAACACAACTGCAGGTACTATACCTTTGTGTTTGGCCGATTGGGAATCAAAACTAAAAAAAGGAGACAACATTATCCTTTCAACCTTTGGTGGAGGATTCACTTGGGGAGCTTTATACCTAAAATGGGGATATAACGGATAATAATAAAACAAAAGAAACAAATTCGTTTTTCCATAAAACGAAATAATTAATATATTTGACATCTAAATAAAAACTATAATTATGAATCTTACAGAAATTCAAGACTTAATAAAATTTGTGGCTAAACAAAAAGTCACTGAGGTAGAAATTGAAAAAAAGGATTTTAAAATCACAATAAAAGCTGAAAAAGAAGAAGTGCATATTGCTCATGTAGCAGCACCTGCTCCTGTTCAAGTAGCGGCTCCGGCAGCACCTGCACCAGTAGCAGCTCCAGCAGCTCCTGCTGCCCCTGCAAAAGAAGCTGAAGAAAACAATAATTACATTACGATTAAGTCTCCTATGATTGGAACTTTCTATAGATCTTCTTCTCCAGAAGCTGATTCTTTTGTAAACGTAGGTGATACTATTAAACCTGGTGATGTTTTATGTATTGTTGAAGCAATGAAATTATTCAATGAAATTGAAGCAGAGGTTAGCGGTAAAATCGTAAAAGTATTGGTTGATGACGCATCTCCAATCGAATTTGACCAACCTTTATTCCTAATAGAGCCATAATCTATTATTTTTTCTAATTCTTATTAATCTTTTAGTTCGGTATTTTTTGTCCGAACTAATAACAACTAACTTTTATGTTTAAGAAAATATTAGTAGCTAATAGAGGAGAAATTGCTCTTCGAATTATTAGAACATGTAAAGAAATGGGGATAAAAACTGTAGCCGTATACTCTACTGCTGATAAAGACAGTTTGCCCGTAAGATTTGCAGATGAAGCGGTATGTATAGGACCTCCTTCTAGTTCTGATTCTTATTTAAAAATATCTAACATTATAGCAGCTGCAGAAATTACAAATGCAGATGCAATTCACCCAGGTTACGGATTCTTATCTGAAAACGCTAAGTTTTCTAAAATCTGTGACGAACATGGAATCAAATTCATTGGAGCTAGTGCCGAAATGATTGATAAAATGGGAGATAAAGCTTCGGCAAAGGAAACTATGCTTAAAGCAAAAGTACCTTGTGTTCCTGGATCTGCAGGGATACTAAAAGATTTTGCAGAATGTAAAAAAACTGCAAAACAAGTAGGATATCCAATCATGCTTAAAGCAACTGCCGGAGGTGGTGGTAAAGGAATGAGATTGGTTTGGGAGGAGTCTAAACTTGAAGAGGCTTGGAAATCTGCCAGAACTGAATCTAAAGCCGCTTTTGGTAATGATGGGATGTACATGGAAAAATTTGTAGAAGAGCCGAGACATATCGAAATCCAAATTGCAAGTGATCAGTACGGAAACCACTGTCACATGTCGGAAAGAGATTGCTCAATCCAAAGAAGACACCAAAAATTAGTAGAAGAAACTCCTTCTCCATTTATGACGCCTGCCCTAAGAAAGAAAATGGGTGAAGCAGCAATAAAAGCAGCTAAGGCAGCAAAATATGAAGGTGTAGGAACTGTAGAATTCTTAGTAGATAAAAATAGAGATTTCTATTTTATGGAAATGAATACTCGTATTCAAGTAGAGCATACAATTACTGAAGAGGTAATAAACTTTGACTTGATAAGAGAGCAAATTAAAATTGCTGCGGGTCACAAAATCTCTGGAAAAAACTACGAACCACAAATGCATGCTATTCAGTGTAGAATAAATGCTGAGGATCCATTTAACGGTTACCGTCCTAGCCCAGGAACAATTGGTCATTACAATGAGCCAGGTGGACACGGAATAAGAATTGACTCTCACGTTTATTCTGGTTATACAATTTCTCCTTATTACGATTCTATGATTGCAAAACTAATTACTGTTGCGCAAACAAGAGAAGAAGCAATTACCAAAATGGAAAGAGCTTTGGAAGAATATTATGTAGAAGGTGTAAAAACTACTATTCCATTCCACAGACAATTAATGAAGAATAAAGACTTTAGAGAAGGAAACTTCAATACTGGATTTATGGATACTTTTGAATTGCAACCTGAGTAAAATCAAAAAAATATACAGACAACAAAAAAGGCTTGAAGATTACTTCAAGCCTTTTTTTTATGCATTTTAATATTCCTTTATTTTGAAAGGTCAATTGTACACATTGAACCCGAATTAACTACACTATATATTCTAAATTCCCATCCCCGTTTATTACACCTCTCTTTTACACTTTGTAAGCCTAACCCTTCTAAATTGTTGCTAGTATTAAAACCTAACCCGTCATCTTCTATTGATACACTTAACTTTTTTTCATAATAATTAAAATTAATGGTTAAGTTTTTGGGCTTTCCATGGTTTATAGAATTACCTATCAATTCTTGAATCATATTATACAAGGTCACCTTCTCTTTTTTATCAAGAACAAAGGTGCTTTCATTACTAAAAAAATGAAACCTTATAAATTGACTCTTTAATGACTGAATTAGATCTTTAGTCGCCTCAGAGATTGATAAGTAATTTAAAATTGTGGGAGACATTGCATGAGATATATCTCTAATATCATGAGCTAATAAATTTACCTCTTCATTTGCTTTTTTTAATTGATTCACACCTATAAGAAATTTAATTTGATTTAGTCTAGCCCCAAAACTGTCGTGAAGTATATGAGCTATTTTAATACGTTCATTTACACTATTTTCTTCCAATTTAGAATATAGTTGCTTTTCTTTTTTGATGAGCTCAATAGATAAATTTTCCTTTTGTTTTTTTTCTAATTTAAGTTTAAAAGCTATTCCAATACTGATAAAAATAATCTCTGAAGAGCTTGCTATCATTGGTAAATAGCTTCTTAAAAACTCATTATTAATAATCCTGTTTTCCATTAAGAGAAACAAAACCATTGCTACAATTATTGGAAAAAATGAAAATAAATAATAGTAACCAAAAGTTGTATTTTTTTTCAATCCAACAACTAGCATTACACAAAGTAAAATTACTGTTAAAAATGTAGAAATATAACTAATAACAACCAAGGGAAATGTTTCGTCATAAATAAACCAAGGAACCGTTAAAATAAAAAGCAAACAGTATGAAAAAATATAATAACTTGAAAAACGATAAAGCCTGAATTGAATTTTTCTTATTCCTAAAAAAGAGCGAGTAAGTAGAATAAATGAAAGTATCCATGGAAAAGAAACCATATACACAAAACCATAATATTTCTCAAGAGGAAACAAAAAATATAAATAATCTACACCTAGTAAGTGTGAAGTAAATGCCAGAGTAAAAAACACATACAAGCCGTAAATTAGAAAAATTGATTTGTGAGTGAAAAAATAGATTAAGAGTACATAAATTAAAATTATTATAAAAATTCCCGAAAAAATGCCAATTATGAAATTATCAGTAGCATTTTTTTCAAGGTAGCTTTTAACATCAAATAAAAAAAAATTTTCATAACAATCCCTTTTCACGGCCAATTCAAAAACCATTTTAAAACTCTCGTTGGGACCCAAATTTATTTCTATCGTTCTTCCTCTGTCTTTTAGTTGGTGTTCATTTAATGGAATCCAATTTCCTGTGCTACCAATTAAATAAGAACTATCTTTTAAAATCCTAAATAATTTAAAATATGTAATGTAATTATTATCTAATTTTAAAATAATAGACTGAGAGCTATTGTTAGTGTTTATTAACTCAAAAGAACCCAAATAAGGGGAAGTTGAATTTCTAAAGTAAGGTAATGAATCGATAAATTTTGACCCTTTTTCCTTTATCAATTGAAAATCTTGAACAGGATTAAATTGGTTTGAGGATTTAATCTTAAAAAGTATTTGAGTATTAATGTTTTGCTTAAATGGACAATCAGTTATTAATATTGGTGAATTTGCTTTAGCGAAACCAAAACAACCATAAAACATAATAAAAAAAAAGCAGAATGATTTCATATTCTAATTAGTCCGTTTTCATAGGCATAAGTTACAAGTCCTGCAGTTGTGAATACATTTAATTTACTTCTTAAGTTTCTTCTGTGGGTTGTAACTGTGTGCTCACTTAAATCTAATTCATTTGCAATTTGTTTTGAGCTAAAATCCTTTGCTATTAAATGGATAATTTCCTTTTCTCTCCTTGTAATAAATGGAGGTGCTTCAAAATCATTTTCTGACTTGTGATTCTTAATATCTTCTCCAACATAAAACTCCTCCGACTCAAATGCCGTCAAAATTTCAGAATTACTGGTCGTTTTAAGGACATAACCATTCGCACCTAAAAAATCACATTTTTCTAACAATGATATCGAATTATACATGGTAAAAACAATCGTTTTTATTTCATAACTACACTTTTTAAGTTCCTGAAGAATCTCTAACCCAGAAAAAATAGGAAGGTTAATATCTAAAATTAAATGAGAAGGTTGTTTCTCTAAAATCGAATCTAAAACTTCTTTGCCATTATAAAAACAAGCTATTTCTTCAAATTTATCCTCAAAAAAATGAATTAGTCCCTCATGAATTATTGGATGGTCATCTGCTATATATAAAACTCTTTTTGGCTTCGGCATACTTTAAAGATATAGAAATAAAACTAATTGAAAATTAATTAAACGAAAAATATACCCATAAATAGGTATTGTAAAATTTTTTAACAACCAATATTTTTGTTAAAATAAAATTCGCTACTCCCATGTTAAAAACAATTACTTTCATTTCTTTATTTCTAGTATCAACAATCATATTAGGTCAAACTTTCACTAAACATGACGTTTGGGAAGAAAAAACAACAACAGGACCAGGTTCAAGAGGTTCGTTAATTGATTTTGATGGTGATGGAGATAAAGATTTTCTAGTTCTTCCTGCAAAAAACTCATCATACCTAACATGTTTCATAAATGATAGTACCGATTTAGATTCTGCCGTAACTTTATTAAACAATAATGAGTTACACGTCAGTCAGAACATTAAACTTTTTACAGTCTTCGATATTGAAAACAATAACGATGATGATATTATAGCATTGGTGGATGGTATCTTATTTTCGTGTAGATATTTGGGAAGTGGAAATTTTGTCTTTGTAAGAGTGCTA
>CAXIAX010000061.1:0-16311 GCA_964021785.1 uncultured Flavobacteriales bacterium | reverse complement strand
TTTGTAAGAATGATGTTATTTATTTAGACGGTACAGGATCTGCCACAATCGACACTTCTAATGTTGTTGCATCATTTATGGATAATTGCACTGTGGATACGATATATCTTTCAAATTACAACTATTCATGTAGCGATACTGGTGTTAACTTTGTAATGATTTACATTGAAGATATTAATGGAAACATTGATTCTTGCCAAGCGACTGTTACCGTAAGAGATACATTAAAACCATTAGTTTTCTGTAGTAATGTTACTGTATATCTTAATGCTTCGGGGCAAGCAACTATCGATACTTCATTCGTTTTATCTAGTTTCACATCAAATTGTAATATTGATTCGGTATACTTATCAGACACATTATTTACGTGTTTGGATACAGGAGTAAATCCTGTTTGGGTATTTGTTCTAGATATCAATGGAAATATTGATTCTTGCATGTCTGCAGTTACAGTACTTGACACAACAAGCCCTATAATTATATGTAAAGACACGGTAATCTATCTAGATATAAATGGTTCTGCTTCTATAGATTCTTCCTATGTTTTAAATTCATTTAGCGACAACTGTATCGTAAGTAATGTAACTCTATCCAAATCAACTTTCAGCTGTACCGATACAGGCATAAACTCAGTATTGATTATTGCCTCTGACCCAAGTGGAAACATTGATTCTTGCAGGTCAAATGTGAGAGTATTAGACACCATACTTCCGACAGCAATTTGTACAAATACAACTATCTTCTTAGATTCATTGGGACTAGGTTCACTACTAGTTTCTGACCTAGATGGAGGTTCTTTTGATAATTGTGGAATTATTTCAACAACTATCAGTAAGTCTAACTTTAATTGTTCAGACATTGGGACCAATGCAGTTACATTAACGGTTACAGATAATTCTGGAAACATTTCTACGTGCACTAGCACGGTAACGGTAATAGATGACATTGCTCCTATTGTTACTTGTCCACCTGCCGTTATGGATACTATCTTATTAAATGACTGTAAATTTGTGGTCCCAGATTATTCATTAATTTTAAATGCATCTGATAATTGTACGCAAAATGACTCTCTTGTTTATAGTCAAATTCCACTACCGGGAACTGTTATTGATTTCACAAACAAATTAGATGATGTAAGTACTCTTTCCGTTAGTATTAGTACTACGGATAAAGAAATGAACCAATCTAATTGTAATTTCGATATTAAAATTGGTTGTAGATTAAATGCTTCGGTACCACAAATATTCTCACCAAACGGAGATGGAATAAATGATATTTTATATGTTTATGGAAGAAACTTCAATAAATTCAGCTTCATTGTTTACGACAGATGGGGAGAAATAGTATTTGAATCGAACGATCCAAACTCTGGTTGGGATGGAAACTTTAGAGGTAAACCTTCTTTGGAGGGAGTTTATGTCTATTATTTTTATGCAGAAACAGATCAACTAGGAGATATTATTAGAAAAGGAGATGTAACATTGGTTAGATAAATGAAAGCTTTTATTACCTATTTCAAAGATTATTTTAAAGACAATTTTAGTCTGACGGCCCATTTATTAATTGGATTGTTTATTGGGTTATGCATTGTTTTCAATTACCAATTCGAACTATATTCTAAATACTTTAGGGTAAGAAATTACAGTGAACTTGGAGTAATAAAACTATGGGGAATGTATGCTTTTGCATTTTTTATTCCTCTTTTAATTCTTTCATTTTTTCAGAAAGAAAAAAAAACTCTTTACAATAAAAATTACCTAATATTTGGATTAGTAGCTCTACTATTTATCTCTATAGATTCTTCTTATTATGTTTTGAAATACGTAAAACAATTACTTCCTACCAATAGTGCTGGGTATAGTTTTTATTATTCATCTGTTTCTAATATCATAAGTCTATTCACGATAATGATTCCATTATTCATTATCTATAGAGTTTTTAGTTACTTCAAACCTGAATTGTACGGATTAAAGCTAAACGGAGCAAATTTAAGGCCCTATTTGGTGTTAGTTGCCATAATGTTGCCAGTGGTGTTCATTTCGGCCGCTACACAAGAAGATTTTACCAAATATTATCCATCCTATGATTTCAATAGATCTAGTGGAGCCAACCTACCTGAACTATTTAAAATCTTGATCTTCGAATTCTGCTACGGATTCGATTTTATATCTGTAGAATTAATGTTTAGAGGTTTTATGGTGGTTGCTTTATCTCGTTTTGTTGGGAAAGATGCAATTCTACCTATGGTAGCTTGCTATGCTTTTCTTCATTTTGGAAAACCCATGGTAGAAACCATTGGATCCGTTTTTGGAGGATTTGGATTGGGAATTTTAGCCTATAAATCTCGTAATATTTATGGAGGTTTAATTGTTCATTTGGCTGTAGCTTGGGGGATGGAACTGTCTGCATTTATCTTGATGTAACTGATTAAAATTTAAGGGTAAATCGTCCTTTAAATTCGTGCAAGTTTTTTCTATATTTTGTATTTTCGAATCATGAAAAAATTGACTCTACTATTTATCTTTATCTCTTCATTAGGTTACTCCCAAAACAGTGACTTAGGAAACTGGCTTATTTACATTGGAAGCAAAAAAATTGACTCCAAATGGAACATTCATAACGAAGTACAATACCGAAACTACAATGCAGTTGGCGACTTAGAACAATTATTATTGAGAACGGGTGTGGGTTATAACCTCAGTCCAAACAACAATAACATTCTTCTTGGTTATGGATTTATAAGAAGCGAAAATTATGATGCAAATAATGAAAAATCTGCCAATAACGAACATAGAGTTTATCAGCAATTTACCACCAAGCAAAGTTTTGGAAGAGTGAGTTGGCAACATAGATACAGGTTAGAAGAGCGCTTTGTAGAAAGTGGTTTCAAATTGAGATTCAGGTATTTTCTTGCTGCAAAAGTTGCTCTAAACAAACCTACATTAGAAAAAAACACAATTTACTTATCGGCTTACAATGAGGTTTTTATCAATAACAAAAACACGTTTTTTGATAGAAATAGGATGTATGGAGGTTTGGGATATGTACTGAACAAAAACGTAAAATTGGAGTTGGGCTATATGAATCAGTTGTTTAATGTTGGTTCTCGTGATCAGATAAATATTTTTGGGGTTGTGAATTTTTAATACATAATTATCTTAGGTATTAAAAGTTTTCTGTATATTCGTTCAAATGAATAACCAAAAACTATACAAAGGCTCACTCCAAACCATTATCCTAAACTTATTGGATGAAAAGGGAAAGTTGTATGGCTACGAGATTACGAAGCTTGTAAAAGAGATAACCAAAGGAAACCTCAACATAACTGAAGGAGCACTTTATCCTACTCTACACAAATTAGAATCTGAAGGAATATTGGAGGTAGAAATGGCACTATTTAATAATCGCCAGAGAAAATATTATTTCTTGACTAAAAAAGGGAAAGAGGAAAAAGTGACTAGACTGCAAGAGCTTGAAAGTTTCCTTGAAACTATGCAACATTTAATTAAATCTAAATCTTTAATTTAAATGGAATTAACAGATAAAAATATCGCTCAATTATATCAATTCACACAAGACCATTATGTGGATTGGTACGATTTACAAACCGAATTGGTAGATCATCTGGCAAACGACATTGAAGAAATTTGGAAAGAAAATCCTTCAATTTCATTTGAAAAAGCAAGAGATATCTCTTTTAAAAAGTTTGGAATTTTTGGTTTCGGAGAAATAGTAGAGAAAAAACAAAATGCACTTTCTAAGCAATACTGGCTAATGATTTGGAAAGAATTTAAGTCATTTTTTAAACTCCCAAAAATTATTTTGACTCTGTTCTTTATGGTTGGCACTTATTACTTATTTTCTTTCTTTAATAATTCCTATTTTATCTTTTCTCTTTTCTTGATTAGTATGGCAGTTTTGCCAATATATAAAGCTATTGTTGTTGTACGAAAAATGAAAAGTAGAGCAAAAAAAACGAAGAAAAAATGGCTAATTGATGGAGCACTATTCCATTCTGGAATTTACCCATATATTGTTCTTTGTCCATGGGTAAATATAACCGACCTGTTTTTACGGAATTCACCATTTACAACTAATCAACTTTTATTCTTATCTATTACGTTTGTAACATTCAATCTCTTGTTTTATATCTCTACAGAAATTGTAAGGCCAAAAGTGCAAGAAAAAATGACAGAGATGTTTCCTGAGTATGCTTTAGGTTAATTTTTATATCTGTTTTCTTTTTTTTTAAATATTAGTTTATTAATCCCAATACCTATTCGTAAATCAGCAGTAAATCCGTTTCCATTTTCCAAAAACTTTTCATTTACTCGATAACCAATCTGCAACTGAGGACGAATATTTATATGCTTGCCAATTCTCCAAGCACCTGTTAAACCAAGTAAATAACACGAGTCATCCTGTTCCGATAGCTATCAGAATCGTTTCAGGATCTAGCAGAGAATATTTCACGCAGGATTCTAACGCAATATTTCAATGAATAGAGATACTGAAACAAGTTCAGCATGACTGATGAATAAAAAGTCTTTGGTTGAAAATAATAAAGATTAATCAAAAAAAAATGAGGTGACAAAGCCACCTCATTTTCAAAATTATGCATTTGTTCTCGATACATTTTCATCTCACTCTCGTTCGTTAAAAACTCTCGAACTGACAACTAAAATCTGCTTTTCAATCTACAATCTTTGTCAGTTCGAGTGGTTTCTATTGTAGCGATAGCTCCAATAAAAATTGTATCGAGAATTACCACTGTGAACTAAACCCTATTTCCCAAACTCTTCAGTAAAATACTGGTAGAAATAAGGAATAGTTTCAATTCCTTTTAGGTAGTTAAAAATTCCATAATGCTCGTCTGGTGAGTGAATATCGTCTGTTGCCAATCCAAACCCCATCAATACCGATTTAAGCCCTAATTCTGCCTCAAATAAAGATGTAATAGGTATACTTCCTCCACTTCTTACTGGAATTGGTGTAACTCCAAAAGTAGTTTCCATTGCTTTGCTTGCCGCTTGGTAAGCTGGGAAATTAGTAGGAATCAAAAATGGTTCTCCTCCGTGGTGTGGTTTTACCAATACTTTTACTGCATCTGGTGCAATGGATTCAAAGTGCTTTTGAAATTTTTCTGTAATCTCTTCAGAGCTTTGACCTGGCACTAATCTCATTGAGATTTTTGCGTAAGCTTTAGAAGGCAAAACAGTTTTTGCTCCTTCTCCAATGTATCCTCCCCATATTCCATTTACATCCAATGTAGGACGAATAGATGTTCTTTCGTTTGTAGAATATCCTTTTTCTCCAAACCCTTCTTTAATATTCAATTCTTTGTTAAATTCTCCTTGATCAAAAGGAGCTTTAGCTAATTCTGCTCTGTCTTCTGCAGAAACTACTTCTACATTGTCATAAAATCCTTTTACAGTAATGTGGTTGTCTTCATCTGTAAGAGATGCAATCATATTACACAAAATATTAATAGGATTCCCTACTGCTCCTCCATACAATCCTGAGTGCAAGTCACGGTTTGGTCCAGTTACCTCAACTTCCAAATAACTTAATCCTCTTAACCCTACAGAGATTGAAGGCGAATCGTTAGAAATCATAGAAGTATCAGAAATTACAATCGTATCGGCTGCTAATTTCTCTTTGTTTGCTTTTACAAATAACCCAAGGTTTTCTGACCCTACCTCTTCTTCTCCTTCTATCATGAATTTTGCATTACAAGGCAAAGAATTTGTCTTTATCATGTATTCAAATGCTTTTACATGCATATAGAATTGTCCTTTGTCATCTGCCGAACCTCTTGCATAAATGTATCCGTCTTTTATTACTGGCTCAAACGGTGGGTTTGTCCACAATTCAATAGGATCTGCTGGTTGTACATCATAATGCCCATAAACCAAAACAGTAGGTAATGCTGGATCAATTATTTTTTCTGCATACACAATTGGGTGACCAGCTGTTTCGCAAATTTCAGCAAAATCTACTCCTGCGTCAATCAAGCTTTGCTTCACGTGCTCTGCACATCTATTCACTTCACTTTTGTATGCTGGATCAGCACTTACCGAAGGGATTTTCAATAAATCTACAATTTCATCAATGAATCTGTCTTTGTGCTCTTCAATGTATTTCTTTACGTCTGACATGGTTTTAAACTTTTTTGTTTTATAAATCGCAATTAAACTATACAGCTGCGACTCCTGCTTTTATAAATATTTCTTGTAATTCTTTTTCTATCAAAAAAGGTTGGAGTGGCGGAACATTAGCTCCTCCTGGATTCCCTACTGGGACTTTTCCTACAAAGGACTTTACTCCTCCCACAATTAACCTTGGTATTTGTCCTATCACCTCTTTTCTACTTTTTATTGCAATCCCAAACTGCAACATTTTCCAATGCACCAAGGTATGTGCAAAGGGATATTTTTGTCCTAATATATGAGCACGTTCCAAGTATCGCCAAGCATTCTCTAAATTTTTATTAGCTAATTCTTTCTTGTAATTATCCAATTCTTTCGTGAAAAACGGCTTTAATTCTTTGGGAAGGGAAGTGTATATTTTCATTAGAATTATTTATTAAAATTACCTATTCCAACAGAGAAAGTAAAATCTTACCCTCATTATTTTTGACAATCATATAATTGGCGTATTTTTACAAAAATATCAACACACAATTTCATGCAATCAATCACATTAGGCGAGTTTATAATAGAAAAAGAACACGATTTTCAATATTCTACAGGAGAATTATCCAGCATATTGAGTTCTATCCGTTTGGCCTCTAAAATCGTACACCACGAGATAAACAAAGCCGGATTGGCAAAACATATTTTGGGAGCTGTAGGAACAGAAAACATTCAAGGAGAAGAACAACAAAAATTGGATTTATATGCCAATGATGTTTTTATCAAAGCTTTAAAAAACAGAGGTGTTATTTGTGGAATTGCCTCAGAAGAAGATGATGATTTTGTAGCATTTGAAGGGGACTCAATGAATGGAAACTATGTAGTTGCAATGGATCCACTAGATGGTTCATCAAACATTGATGTAAATGTATCGGTAGGAACAATATTTTCTGTTTACAGAAGAATCTCTAAAGCTGGAACACCAGTAACTTTAGAAGATTTTTTACAGCCAGGAACTGAGCAAGTTGCTGCAGGTTACGTATTATACGGTTCTTCTACCATGTTGATTTATACTACAGGAAACGGTACTAACGGATTTACTTACGATTCTTCTCTTGGAGTATTTTACTTGTCTCATCCTGATATGCAAACTAGCAAAGACGGAAAAATATTCTCAATGAACGAAGGGAACTACAACAGAACTTCGCAAGGATTGAGAGATTATATTGATTACACCAAAGAAATTGATAAAGCAACCAAAAGACCTTATACAGCAAGGTATATTGGATCTTTGGTAGCCGATTTTCACAGGAATTTACTAAAAGGTGGTGTTTATGTTTACCCTAGCACAGACAAAGCTCCTAACGGAAAACTAAGGTTATTATACGAGTGTAATCCATTGGCATTTGTAATAGAACAAGCTGGAGGAAAAGCAACAGACGGTAAAAAACGTATTATGGAATTGAAACCAACTGAACTTCACCAAAGAGTTCCTTATGTGGTAGGATCTAGCAATATGGTAGATAAGATTCATGAGTTTTTGGGAGAATAGTTTAATATCCCCAATCGTCATTTTTGAAACTATAGAAGTTTATCCCGAATTTTATTCTGGGGTCAATACTGTTGTAATTTGATGCAGCCTCTACACCATAAACTCCCAATCTAAATCTTACTCGAGAAATCTTGAAGGTTCTTTCTACTCCCGCAAAAATCTCTATATATCTGTAGTTACTTTGTGGAATTAATAATCCACTGGTTCCTGCTACTGTATGAATTCCTAACCTTTTTACTAGAGGTACAAAATTTATTATTGCGCCATTAAAATGATGGATATAATTGAATTTGAAATAACTATCATCTACCCTCAAGGTTGTATCTTGTAATTGCATGGAGGTAAGGAAAGACGCAAAAAACCACCTATCACTCCTATTAAATCGCTTATAATCTTGTTCTTTTAGATTTTTTGTGTTCAAAAATTTACCTGCATTAAAACGATATGAAGACGTTCCTAAGGTTCTCACCTTGAAAGAATGCGTAATTCCCAACTCTAGAAAATCATAATCTACTACACTATTAAAAAGTCCTTTAACTCCCTTTTGGTAACTCAGTGCAAAAGTAGGCCACTTACTCCCCAGTACAACTTTTCGCTTGGGCTCCATCATGTACTTTTGAAATGGGGTATAGGATAATCCTAAAATTATTCGCGAAGTTTGGTAGCCATCAAAACCAACTGCAACATTGGCTTGTCCTCTAAAAATTGTGTCTAAAAAAGAAGCGAATTTATAATCCTCAATTGATGTTCTATTATCATAGGCATAGCTTAAACTTCCGTATAATCCATTTACCAATTCCCTACGTGTAGAGACAGAAAAATAGCTTGTTTCTATGTAATTTCCTCTATCAAATAAAGAAGTAACTGCATCACTTAACGCAAGAATATCGAAATCTTTACCAGCTCTAAAACTAACAGAACCTAAATGTTTAGGGTCATACTTAAACCAAGTATTGAAACTTCCTTTCACATCTTTATTTAGTAATCCCATACTCAAATCACCCGATACACTTAGTGCTTTTTCGTTCTCAAATCTTTTGTAATAACTTGCTCCTGGCCCTAGCCTTAATATCCCCAAGGGATCAATCCCAATTAAGGTTGGAAGTGAACCAAGCCACCACGATTGCTTCTTTGCTCTGTTTCTAAACCCCACTCCGTTCCAAGCTACATCCAAAAAAGTAACTTTATTAAACACAGAATCTACCGAATCTAGGTATGCAGGCGAATTCACAAAATCGTAAATACTATCTTTTACAAACTGAAATCTTTGTTCTTTTACGGTCAATGGCTCTGGTCGTATTCTATCCCAATAGCTTGAATCTCTTTCATAAGCTTCGGCAGTTGTGATTCCCACCTCATTGCTAAAATATCGCTTTGGAAACGTAACTCCTAGCTCATAATTGGAATAAACTACAGTAGTTTGCCCCGTAAAACTAGTTCTACCGGCTTTCTCTACATAATCAAAAACCTGTTTATAGGTAAGCAAAACAGAATCTTCGTTAAATGCATACTCCTGCTGAATTCTAAAATCATTGTATTTTATCAATCCTCCTTTATGAAGCGATAAGTCCACCTTATCTATATTAAATGTATTGTCTCTTATCCAGATATGCCCTTCCCATGTGGCATTTCCTTTTTTACGGGGAGTTACCTCAATTTTCCATACCATGATTCCACTGTCAAATTTTGTTTCAATTAGTTTGAATTTATAAGTAAGAACCGACAAAACATTGAGTGGCGAAACCAAAGGAACATCATTCAATTTATATAGATTCATTAAGTTATCATAAAAATTGAAATCGTTTTCTATGGTATTTTTATAAAAAAGCCCAAATACATTCCCATACTTTTTATAAGCCGTTCTTATCTCTTTCACCTTATCGGGATATTGATAATGTCGGTTCATCTTTACCTCCATCATATTGATGCTGTAGGCCAGTTTATTTATTTCTCTTTGCTGTTTTTGGGTAGCTTCATCAAACAGTTCTTCATCTGTTTTTTCTTTTGCTGCCTCCTCCGATTTTTTTTGTCTTTCTTCCTGCTTCTTTTTTCGCTCTCTTTTCTTCTTTTCTTTTTCGCTTATTACCTCTTTTCCTTTAATGTAAACCTCACATTTACTCGATTGTATTTGCGTATCCCACCTTTTTTTGTTGTCTATGGCTTTGGCTATAATTCCGTAAGCAGGATCTCTTCCTTTACTTCTTATTATTACTTCTTTTAGTTGTTTTACATCCGTTTTCAACCAAATATTCTTCACTACCTCTCTGTTATCCTCAAGTGAAATGGTAAATTCTTGGGTTTCGAAACCTATTGCGGTTACAATAATATCATATATACCATGATTGGTAAATTGATAAGTATATTTCCCTTCTCCGTCTGTAGAAGTTCCCTGCTGAGATGCTTTCACGTAGATATTAGCAAAAGGAACAGGCGTATTATTTTCATCAAATACATAACCTGTTACCGTTTGTGATAAAACGGAAAACTGGATAAGGATTAAAAATAATAGGGGAATATATTTCATTCTTTCTTTATACTATAACTATTAACTAGTGCAATTTGTTACAATTAAATGTAAGATAATAAAAAAGACCCTGAAACTAAATTTTGTTAAAGGGTTGTAATTTGTGTTAAAAGGAGATCTTTTTTTTAACCTAAATCTTTAAATTTAAGATCAATAAAATATTAAATAGCTGTAGTATTGATAGTTAAAAATTTAATTGCTATTTTGTAGAAACATCTAGTATACAATGGAATCCCAAAAGAACTTGTGCCATTTATTTCTGGAAACAAAATGCATTATAAACAATTAGGAAACTCAGATTACCCTTATGATGAATTTATTGGATTAACATTGAGTTACATTGAAACGTATATCCTTGCCAATGTAAAGGATAGAGATGATTTGTTTTCTGAAGTTTGGGCTCACAAGCCTTCTAACATGAAACACAATGTGCTTTACAACCTTTTTGATGAAAATTTTTACCCAAGATAATACTACTATGAAAAACTTAACTCTAATCCTATTTGCAATTATTCTAATTTATTCTTGTAGAAAGCCTGAGCCAATAATTTATACATTTCACGACCGAATCATAGAGAATAATTCTTCTCATTCTATTAAGATTAAAAATCTTGCTTACTATGATATTGATCTTCAAAAAAATGAAAATTTCAAAAAAGAGGTTAATGGCGAGGGCGAAAGTCCACCACAAATATATGGATATTTAATTCAAGAAACAGATTCAATTGAAGTCATTTATGATGACACCTTAACTGTTTATCACGGCAGTAAACATTATACAATGTATCGTGATTTAAGAAGAAATGATATGTTCGATTTGGATGAATCACAGACTAACGGTTTCAACCATTACACATACACCTATACTTTTACGGATGCAGATTATGAAGAAGCCAAAACGAAGTAAATAATCTTACTTTTTAGAAACCCAAGGAATCTCTTCTGCATTCAAATCTTGTGTAAATTTACGGCTCAAGACAAATAAATAATCAGATAATCTGTTCAGGTATTTTGTGATAATTGGGTCTACTTCGCTCTCCATAGATAGGTGAACAGAGATTCTTTCTGCTCTTCTACACACACATCTTGCAATGTGACAATAAGAAACTGTTGGGTGACCCCCAGGTAATACAAAAAACTTCATGTCCGGTAATTCTTCGTTCATTTTATCCATTGCATCTTCCAATTCCACAATCATTTCTTCTGTTATGGCAGGAATCTTTACTTTGTCTTTCCCTGGTTCTTTGGCAAGATGCGAACCAATTACAAATAAATTATCTTGAATTTGAATTAAAAAGGCCTTGGTTTCTTTTTCCATTTCTTGGTCACGAATCAATCCCAAGTGGGAGTTCAATTCATCTACCGTTCCATAAGCTTCTATTCGCAAATGATATTTTGGTACTCTAGCTCCTCCCAATAAACTTGTTTGTCCTTTGTCTCCTGTTTTTGTATAGATTTTCATAAAGTAAAAATACAAAAAAAAAGCTCTTCCCAATTAGATTGAGAAGAGCTTTTGATTTTTAGTTTTTAAATCTTATCCCAAAAACGGGTATCTGTAATCAGTTGGTGTTACAAATGTTTCTTTTGTTGTTCTTGGCGAAACCCATCTCAACATATTTAAGATTGATCCTGCTTTGTCATTTGTACCAGAACCTCTTGCTCCTCCAAATGGTTGTTGACCTACAACTGCTCCAGTTGGTTTGTCATTGATGTAGAAGTTACCTGCTGCATTCTTCAATTTCTCAGCTGCCAACTCAATCATGTATCTATCTTGAGAAAAAATAGAACCTGTCAATGCATACTCAGAAGTTTCATCTACTAAATCTAATGTTTCTTCAAATTTGTTTTCGTCATACACGTAAATTGTAATAACTGGCCCAAATATTTCTTCACACATTGTTCTAAATTTAGCGCTTTTTGTAACCACAACTGTTGGCTCAATAAAGTATCCTTTCGATTTATCGTAGTTTCCACCAGCAATAATCTCTGCATCATCTTGTTCTTTGATGTAATCAATGTATCCTGCAATTTTATCAAAAGCATTCTCATCAATAACTGCAGTAATAAAGTTTCCAAAATCTTCTGGCGATCCCATTTTCATAGAAGCTACATCTTCTTTCACATATCCAAGAACTTCATCTGCCATGTTTGATGGTAAATAAACTCTAGATGCTGCAGAACATTTTTGTCCTTGAAATTCGAATGCTCCTCTAGAAATTCCTGTTGCAACTTGCTTAGGATTTGCAGATTTGTGAGCTACAATAAAATCTTTTCCTCCAGTTTCTCCAACAATTTTTGGGTAAGTTCTGTAGTTAGCGATATTGTCTCCTATTGTTTTCCATAAATGTCTAAACACTCCTGTAGAACCAGTAAAGTGTAATCCTGCAAAATCTTTGTGGTTAAATACAACTTCTCCAGCAGTTGGTCCATCTACCAATACCATATTGATAACACCATCTGGCAATCCTGCTTCTTTAAATAATTCCATGATTACCTGTGCAGAATAAACTTGAGATTCTGCCGGTTTCCATACTACTACATTTCCTAACATGGCTGGTGCTGCACATAAGTTTGCTGCAATTGCTGTAAAGTTAAATGGAGTAATTGCAAAAACAAATCCTTCAAGAGGTCTGTACTCCAATCTGTTCCACAATCCTGCGTTAGAATCTGGTTGAATCTCCATGATTTCTTGCATGTATGCAACATTCATTCTTAAGAAATCAATCAACTCACAAGATGCATCAATCTCTGCTTGAAAACAGTTTTTTGATTGTGCCAACATAGTAGCTGCATTCATTTTTGCTCTATATGGTCCTGCCAATAAATCAGCTGCTTTTAAGAAAATTGCGGCTCTACTGTGCCAAGACATGTTTTCCCAATCGCTTTTTGCTGCCAAAGCTGCTTCAATTGCTTCTTCTACATTCTTTTTTGTTCCCAAACTATATGTTCCCAAACTGTGTTTGTGATCATGCGGAGGAGACATTGTAAATTTATTATCTGTGTGTACTTCTTTACTACCAATGTAAGAAGGCACCTCTATCTTGCTGTTGTACATTTCTTTGTACTTCGCTTGTAATTCTTCTCTTTCTGCACTACCTGGTGCATAACTTAGTACTTCTTCATTTCCATGAAACGGTACATTATAAAATCCTTTTGACATATTATATTATGATTTTTTATTTTTATAAACGATTTGACTCGTATAAAATTACGGATAAGTGAGGGGAATTAAAAATGTAGCTATCGAAATATTGTATATATTTAGATAGCAAATCATTACCATGAAAAAACTGATTGGAATATTCCTCTGCCTTTTGTACCAAATCACCTATGCTCAAACCATAGTAGGAAGTGTATTGGACGAACAAGATGAACCTCTTATTGGTGTTACAATTATAAATACCAATTCCAAAAAAGGAGTAGTAACTGATGTAAACGGTAATTTCACAATAAACACTCTCACCAATGATTTTCTTAAACTAAGTTTTATTGGTAAAGCAAACCTAGTTTACAGGGTTCCTATCACCAAACAAGACACTATATACAAGCTGTTTACATTAAAAGAAAACAGCAAAGAACTAAAAGAATTTACGGTAAGTAGCAAAAGAATTAATAAGGTTGCAGGAGAAAAAAATGAATATATTTTAGATTATCATTTACTCTTGGATGGAAACATTGTGGTGTTGAAGAAAATAAAGAAGACTTATTATTTATCTCTAGAAGGAATAGACACTGTGTATTCGCAAGCAAAACTAGATTATAACAAACCCTTAAAAATTACTGAAGATTGTTTTGGGAACATTCATCTAATCTGCAAAGATTCTGTAAGACAATTTTGGGTAAATAATCAAATACAATGCCTTTACTCCTATTCTCATGAATCTTATAATGAATTACTAAAACCTATGATTCATTGCCAAGATGATTATGCAATAGCGGAGCAATTCTCAAATCACAACAAAAAATACCAATTAACCTTAGTTAAAAAAGGACATCCCAAAAGGAGATTATTTTATCAAACCTGGGACAAAGAAGCTGAGAAAGTAGCTGCCAGTTGGTATTATCAAATCATTGGGTATTATTACGCCAATACAAGCCCTGAAATGAATCTAATTGAAAATGGAATATGGGATGGAAATGTAATTTCACTACAAATATCAGGAGATATTGAATCAACTACAATGGTATCGTGGTATTTAAAAATTAAAGCTAGAGAAATGAATATCCAATCATTTTCAGAAAATAAGGGTATCGTATTATTCGATTTACAAGAAGATAGTGTGTCCTGTATTGATAAAACGGGAAGAATATCAAGCAAGGTAAATTCAGGTATAAAAAATATTAACCTTTCTACCTCTGTCATTCAAGACAAACTATTAGAAAAATACTATTACTACCAAGGCTCCAAAGGTTGGCTTTACTTGTATGAACTCAATCCTAAGACAGGAAAGTCTCAATTAGTACTAGAATTAAAGGAAGTAACCTTTGTAAAGCATATAAAAATAATGGACGGTTGGGTATATTTTGTGAGATCAAAAAACAATGGTTTTCAGAAACTTTATAGAGTTAAACTAGAAATTTAGAAACGTTAATATTAAGTTATATGTTAAAATAACTAAAATAAAATTTGGATAATCCGAAACCTTTTCTCTATATTGTACGTTCAATACAACACAAACCTAAAACAAATAGCCTATTACATAATTCTACTTTAACACATTTAATAATAACCATTAAACAAAGTAGTATTATGAAAACTAATAAGAAATCCTCTGACCAAGAGTTAATTAGAAGTTATTTAGAAGGGAATGACTTGGCGTTTGAAATCCTATTAACTCGTTACAAAGACCGTATTTTTAGTTACTTGATTTCTTTAGTCAAGAACAAAAAAATTGCTGAAGATATTTTTCAGGATGCGTTTTTCAAAATAATTAAAACTTTACAAAAAGGTTCGTATAACGAAGAAGGAAAATTCCTTCCTTGGGCAATGAGAATTGCACACAACCTTGCAATTGACCACTTTAGAAAAGTTAAAAAAATGCCAATGGTAGGAAAAAAAGCTACTCCTGGCGAAGATGATGACTTTGATATTTTTTCTGTTTTAAAAATGGAAGAAAATAGTATTGAAGATGATATCATTGAAGATCAAATTCATAAAGATGTGAGAAACATCATTGACTATTTACCTGAAGACCAAAGAGAGATTATCATCCTGAGACACTTTAAAGAAATGAGTTTCAAAGATATTGCAGAGTCAAAAGACATTAGTATTAATACGGCTTTGGGAAGAATGAGATACGCTTTGATAAACTTGAGAAAGATTATTGAAACAAATAATGTGAGCTTAACTGTATACTAAAAAGCTGTTATTCTATTATTAAATGTATAAACCTAGCAGGATATAAATCTTGCTAGGTTTTTTTATGCAACAATAAATTCGAAATGACTCTTGCAGTTAAAAGCCCTTAATCTATAACAACAATCATATTTTTATTACTTTTGTAAATGGAATTTGAAGGAAAATGCATCATTTTTTCGGCACCCTCTGGAGCAGGAAAAACAACAATTGTAAGGTATTTATTGAAAAAAGTGAAGAATCTTGAGTTTTCAGTTTCGGCTACTAGCCGTGAAAAAAGAGATTACGAAGTGGATGGCCACGATTATCATTTTTTATCGGTAGATACTTTCAAACAATACATCAAAGAAGATAAATTTATAGAATGGGAAGAGGTGTATGCCGATAATTTCTATGGGACTTTGAAATCTGAAATTGAAAGAATATGGAGCGAACAAAAGCACGTAATTTTTGATGTGGATGTAATGGGAGGAATAAAACTAAAATCTATTTTTGGAGATAAAGCGCTTTCTATATTTGTTCAACCACCTTCTATTCAGGAGTTAGAAAACAGACTAATTGGAAGAGGAAGTGAAACTCCAGAAACAATAATCAGAAGAGTAGGAAAGGCAGAAGTTGAATTGAAATCGGCCAATAAATTTGACTACATTCTGATTAATGACAAGCTTGAAGATGCAAAAAAAGAAGCTCGAAGAACTGTATTAAATTATTTTGAAGGAAAAGAATTAGATGATGACGAAGAAGA
>CAXIAX010000060.1:0-16597 GCA_964021785.1 uncultured Flavobacteriales bacterium | reverse complement strand
AAATCTTCTTCATAATCTACATCAGAAAGCGTAGCTAATTCACCAAAGGATAAATCGGCATTTTCTACATCACGTATTGCTTCATACAATACAGTTTTTGTACTCCAAGTTTTATTGTCAAATACTTTGGTAAAAGTTGTAGTTGTTCCTATCAAGTAATAACCTCCGTCTTCGGCAGGGCCAAATACAAAATCATTGTAATCAAGAATTTCAAAACCTTTTTCAAGTTCCGATTGAGTTAATTGATAACAATCGCTCCCAATCATCATTACTTTTTCGTAACCAGCATCAGTAGCCTTTACCATAGCATTCCTCATTCTGTCGCCTAGGCCATTTCCTTCTTGCAGTTGTTTGGTATAAATGGAATCATCAAAATACTCATTGTCTCCAATATAATCCGAATAAAAAACCCATTTGTCGCATTCTATATCTTTGGTGATAGCAACAGTATGTTTTATCAATTCTTTAAATACGATTAGTGCATTTTCTTTACCAACAGTAGCTGCTAGTCTAGATTTGCCTTTTCCCAATTCAGGATTTTTGGTAAGTATAATTAGTAAGTTTTTCGACATTTATTTTTTAATCTTTATTCGGTAATAAATCAGGTTTAAGCCATTGTCCCCATTTTTTATTGTAAGGATGCACTGTTTTAACTTCTCCATTGGCATCATACACTTTGTTACCATTGTTTGCCCAATCAAATAACCCTCCATACAAATTAAATACACTAGTGTAGCCCATTTCTCTTAGTTGTTTTCCAATTTTTCCGCTTCGGTAACCTACAGAACAATATACCACAACAGTAGCATTCTTATCGATTTTGGATACGCTTTTTTTATCAAAATTATCATACCCAATATGAATCGCATTTTCAATATGACTCGTAGTATATTCGTCCAATTCTCTAGCATCCAAAAATACAATTGTTTTAGCTTTCTCTTGTAGTTTTATTACCTGATTTGATTTTATAATCGGCACAGTTTTTTCTGCCATATTTGTAGCCATTTTATCAAATCCCTCGGGGTTTTGAGCCATAGACGAAAAAGACAAAGAAAGAGGTAAAAATAGATACCCAAGTTTTAATAAATATGATTTCATTTTTTAAAATAAATTAATTGTTAATGTTTTGTAAGTGCCTGAAAGTTATCTTAAATTTGAACTCAAATATAAACTAAAAATAACTATGAAGACTTTAAAATTATTAGTCCTTTTGTCATTAGTGTTGGGTTTCAATACTAATTACTCAAATATTAACGCAACAACTATAGAATCATTACATGCTCATGATGTGAAAATATCTGTAATAGTGAAAGCTGGAGAACAATTGCTTGAGAAGGCAACTACAAAAGTATTCATCAATAAAGTAGAAGTTTCTTCTGCTACAACAAATGAAATGGGAAAAGCTGATTTGATTGTAAAATCATATAAGCATGAAAAAGTAATGATTGTTACAAGCTTAGATGGTTTTGCACCAGATACTATGGCTAATGTTACTTTGGTAAATGGTAAATTCTATTATGTAGATTTTGGATCAATAGAAGAAATAGAAGAAGTAGAAGAGATTATCGTTACAAGTGCAGAAGATGCGGCAGCAGAAAAAAGAGCAGCAGCAGATGCAGCCGCAGAAGAAAGAGTAGCAAAAGCAAAAGCTGAAAAAGAAAGAGTAGAAGAGAAAAAAGAGCAACTAGAGCAAGCAGAAGAAGCAGCAGATGCAAAAGCAAAAGAGGCAAAAGCAAAAGCTAAAGAAGCGAAAGAAGCTGCAAAAGCAGAAGCTGAAAAAGCGAAAGAAATAGAAAAGAAAGCCAAAGCAGATGCTAAGAAAGCAAAGGAAGCTGAGAAAAAAGCGAATGAAGAAGCTAAAAAAGCTAAAGCAGAAGCAAAGGAAGCATCTAAAGTGAAAAAGGCAGAAGCTAAATACGAAAAGAAATTAGGGAAAATTAAAAAATCTCAAAAGAAGATTGACAAAGCAAATGCTAAGCTTGATAAATCTCAAGTGAAACTTGACGAGAAAAGAGAAAAAGTGAGTGAAGATGCTGAGTTTTTGAAAATTAAAGACAAGCAACTGAGAATTGATAGCGAAAGAAATAAATTAAAATCTAAACAATTGAGTTTAGATGAAAAGCTAAAAAAGTTAAATAAAAAATACGATAAGTAGACTCGTAGTTTATTCCACACTTTTACTTTAAATTATTAAAAAAACTCCTTTAATCAGGGAGTTTTTTTTTGTATTATTACAACCTAATTTGAAACCATCATGAAAAACAAATCGACTTTATTATTAATTGTTGCAGTATTAGTTTTGGCAGTTATTGCCTATTTTGTTACCATCCAAGACAGTGAGCAAGGTGGAACTAAGCCTATGAGTGATTTTGCGATAGAAAATACGGATAAGATAAATAAGATTATCATTACTGAGTCTAACAGAAACAAAGCCGAACTAGAATTAGTAGATGGAGAATGGATGCTAAACAATGAGTTTAAAGCAAGGCCATCAAACGTAGATTTATTGCTTAAAACATTTAGAAACATAAAAGTTCAAACTGCGGTATCTAAGGATATGAAAAAAACTGTGGTAGCGAACATGGCTTCTAGGTACAAAAAAGTAGAAATATTTATAGATGGAAAATTAGAGAAAACATATTTTGTGGGATCAGCTACAAGTGATCATTATGGGACTTATATGTTACTTGAAAAAGATGGGGTAAAATCATCAGAGCCATATGTTATGCATATCCCCGGATTTAATGGTTTTCTTGAAAGTAGATTTTACACGAATGAAAATGATTGGAAATATTCAGGAGTTTTTGTTTACGATCCATTGGATATAAAATCAATTAAAGTAAAGAATTATCTTAACCCAGATGAATCTTATATTATCAAACAAGAGGATAAAAAAGTTTCACTATCAACTTTAGATGGAAATAAAATTGAAGGAGTGAACAATGCATTAGCTGAGAATTATGTCTTGATTTATGAGAAAATTTTCTTCAATAAAATTGTAGAATTTTCTGATAAAAAAGTAGACTCGGTTAAAGCCATCACACCAATCTATACTATAGAAGTAAATGATGTAAATGGAAAAACGAAAAAAGTAAATTTCGTTTATAAAAAGAAAGACAATATTGAGCTAGATGATGTGACGGGTGAACCAATCCTTTATGACGAAAATTATATTTTTGGTTATTACCCAGAATCGAATGAAATCTTACTTTTTCAATATTATAGTTTAGGTAATATACTAGCAGGGAAATCTTACTTCCTTTCAAACTAAATTTATATGAGTGATGACATGAGCGGATTCTCTAAGAGAGATAAGCTAGATAAAGACGAGTTTTATTATTCACCAGAAGGATATATTGTTTTTACGGCAAAGTATCTTCTAAAGCGAGGTTATTGCTGTAAGAATGGGTGCAAGCATTGTCCTTATGGTTTTGATAAAAAATCAGGAAGAATAATAAAGTAAATAGGTTCAACACGATAGAAACCATGTTGAACTAGTGAAAAATGTTATTTAATCTTTTTTCTCAAATTTATCTTTTGTCCTGCCTTTGGGATAGCACCTTCGTCTAATCTATTTCTTTTGTAAAGCTTTTTCAGTTTTACTCCATACAATTGAGAAATGTCTCTTAAAGATTCTCCTTTTCTCACAATGTGAAAATCTTCTTTTGATTTACATCTTTTAGGTTTAATAAAAATTCTTTCACCTTCTGTCAGCTCATGAGATTTAGGCAAATCATTGTATTTAGTCACCTGCCATTTTCTAATCCCTAATTCTTTTTCAATCTTTTCGTAATTATCTCCTTTTTTAATCAATATAAAAGGAACAAGATTTGCAGTTTTATGTACTTGGTGATTAATGCTATATGTAATTGTCTCTACAATTTCTCCAGACTCAAGGGGGGAGGTAGTGTCGTAATTTGCAGCAATATCTACGACAGGGGCCGAATAATCTAGGTTGTCATATTGTGATAAATCGTATCGTTCTATTAATCCAATTAATAAGTTTGGATATTTAGGATTTGTAGCGTATCCCGCCTTTTTCAATCCTTTTGCCCATCCTTTATAATCCGTTATTTTTAATTTGAAAAGAGATGCATATCTGCTTTTTTGAAGAAATATGGAATGATCTTCAAAAGACTCCATGGCATTGTTGTATTTTCTAAAACATTCGTCTTTCTCATCATCATCTTGGTAATAGGTTTTTCCGGTCCAAGAAGAATGACATTTTATACCAAAATGATTATTGGCAAGAGTTGCCAATTTACTATTTCCACTCCCGCTCTCAAGAATTCCTTGCGCAAGAGTAATACTAGCAGGAATTTTATGAAGCTTCATTTGGGTAATCGCCACACTTTTCCATTTTTCAATGTAATCTGCAGGTGTTTGTGATAGCCCAGAGAAGGTAACTAAGAATAAAGTCGCAAGACTGATAGCTCCTTTTAGTAAATTAATCATAAATAATACATTTTTTTCTTTCTTCAATTCCATTTATTCCCTGTAATCCACCAGTGTGAATGAGTAAAATTTTAGACCCTTCGGGAAAATAACCCTTTTCAATTAAGTCATAAACACCAAAAGCCATTTTACCATTGTAAATCAAATCCCATTTGAATTGGTGGACTTTGTAGAAATTTCGTACAAAATTAATTAATTCTTCTTTAACTTTTGCATATCCTCCAAAATGATAATCAGGTATTATCGAAAAAGATTGCATTAAGTCTGAAGTAGTTTCTTTGTCGTTCACCACCATATCCACAAAGTTTGTAACCTCTTCAGTTAAAAAATCACCTCCTTTCAATGCAGGAAATCCTAATACATAACTTTTGTTTTGATTAGATATTGTTATTCCCGCAATTGTTCCTCCCGTCCCCATGGGGCAACAAATGTAATCGTAATCATTCTTCTTAGGAATTATTTCCATACATCCGTTTATTGCATAATAATTGGATCCTCCCTCGGGAATTAAGTAAAATGAACCATACATGTTTCTTAGGTAATCTTTAAAATCTGGCGTGTTTTTTAGTTTATAAGTTGTTCTATCTATATAGTGAATCTTCATTCCAAGTGCTACACAGTTCCTTAAGGTATAATTTAAGGGTAATGTTTCTTCACCCCTTATTATTCCTATAGTTTCAAATCCAAACTCTTTTCCTGCTTGTGCCACTGCTAGAATATGATTAGAATAAGCTCCTCCAAAAGTCAATAGTGTTCTGTTTCCTTTTTTCTTTGCATTTTTGATGTTATAAGTTAATTTTCTTAATTTATTACCTTGAATTATAGGGTGATTAAGATCGTCTCTAAGAACATCTACAATTACTTTTTTAGATTCAAATAACTCTTCTTTTAGTCTATTTATTTTAGTCTTATTCATGCTTAAAAGAATACAAAACCATTGAGAAATAAGCAAAGTAGTGATTTTCTTTTGAACAATCAGGGGTTAATAATAATGGTCCTAGAATTGAAAAAACAGTTTGTGAGATATAAAATAATGATTACATTTAAGTATTATTAACTATAAAAAAATAATTATGAAAAAGAAAATTTTATTCGTTACTGCATTATTTGCAGGAAGTTTAGCATTTGCTCAAGGTACTACAACTTCTATGAAGAACAAAAGAGGTTTGGAGTATTTGCCACAAGCTGGTGACTGGGCTATCCAATTTGATGCTACCCCACTTATCAACTTTGGATTAAATGCTGTTAAATTTAACACTAACACTGGAGCTACTGCACAACACTTAGGTTATGTTGGTGGATTTAGTAATGTTATTGTTGGAAAAATGTATACAAGTGCTACAGAAGCATACAGAGTAAAAGTAGGAATTAACTATATTACTAGTAATACTGAAACTACAACTATGTTTGGTGCTAATAACGACCAAGAATACATAGTTACTGCTAAAGGAAAAACAACTAATGTTGTTTTAGGATTTGGTAAAGAATGGAGAAGAGGTCACAACAGACTTCAAGGATTTTACGGAGCAGAAGGATTGGTTAGAATAGGATCTCCTACTAACGTACCTTCATTTGAGTACAATACAGATTTAAAAACTGCTATTGATTCAGGTGCTCATATTGGTGCTACAAGATCTTTAGGAATTACTAAATCTCGTTCTTTTGGAATTGGAGCTAGAGGATTTGTTGGAGTTGATTATTTCATCTTACCAAAAATCTCTTTAGGAGCTGAATTTGGATGGGGAATTGGTTTCCAAACAGAATCTTCTGAAGCAACTACTGAATCTTTAAATGGTAATAACATTGAAGAAACTGTAACTACACGTCCTAAAACTTCAGGATTAGCTATCGGTATTGATGATGGAGCTTCTACTATCTTTGGTGGATCTGCAGCATTGAACGTAACTTTCCATTTCTAAGAAATAGAAATAAACAAGTTTAAAAAAAAATGTATCGATTTCTCGATACATTTTTTTTTGCTCTTAACTGAAATCTTTTCCCAGTTGCATATTGTGGTTGGTTAGTTCGTCTAGGTGTTCTTTCGACATTTCAAAATCCTTTTCTTTAAAGATAGATTGCCTTTTTATTGCATCTATTTTTCTTTCAATACTTCTTAAATATCTCCTGATATTTTGCTCTGTTTCTAGCATAATTCCTGGAACAGATACGCTTTTTCCTTGCTCGTCCTTAGCTACCATAGTAAAATAAGAACTATTACAATGTGTACAAGATCCTGTGTGAATGTTTTCTGATTCTACACGAACACCCACAACCATAGAGGTATTTCCTGTAAAGTTTATTGAGGCTTTTAGTGTAACTAATTCTCCTACTTCTATAGGGTTCAAAAAATCTACCTTGTTTACAGAGGCAGTTACACAATAATTTCCTGAGTGTTTACTGGCGCAAGCAAATGCAATTTGATCCATTAATCCTAAAATATATCCTCCGTGTATTTTTCCACTAAAATTGGAATGGGAGGGAAGCATCAATTGTGTTAGCGTAATTTGTGAATCTTCTATTTTTTTGAACATGATTATGTGTTATTTCTGGCTGTAGTTTCTTCTTTCTTGAAGTATTTCTTCAATTTCTACTAAGTTAAACCCTTTAGCTTTCAATAAAATTAAGAAATGATACAGTAAATCGGCTGATTCATTCAAAAATAAATTTTTATTGTCATCTTTTGCCTCTATAATAACCTCTACAGCTTCTTCTCCTACTTTTTGTATCACCTTATTAATTCCTCTTTTAAACAATTCATTGGTATAGGAATTAGCGTCATTAGTATCAATTTTTTTATGAATAGTTTGTTCCAATTCATACAAAAAACCTTTTGGTTCTTCTTTGCTAAAACAACTAAAAGAACCCGTGTGACAAGTAGGTCCATTTGGTATTGCTTTTATCAATAGTGTATCTTGGTCGCAATCTAGCTTTATATCGCTTACTGCTAGGAAATTTCCAGATTCTTCACCTTTGGTCCATAATCTGTTTTTACTTCTGCTAAAAAATGTAACTCTATTTTCGGTCTTAGTTTTTTCCAAAGCTTCTTCATTCATATAGCCTAGCATTAGAACTTGAAGAGTAATATTATGCTGAATGATTACGGGAATTAATCCGTCTCCTTTTTTTAAATTTATTGTCGTCATGTTATTTTCTTATTGGTATATTTTTATTGCTTAAATAGGTTTTGAGTTCTGGTATTGGTATTTCTCCATAATGAAATACACTTGCTGCTAATCCTGCGCTAACTTCTGTTTGGTTAAATAAATGATAGAAATCTTCTTTTGCTCCGGCACCACCAGACGCAATAACAGGTATATTCACTATTTGGCTTACTTTTTTGTTTAGCTCTAGAGCAAACCCATTTTTTGTGCCGTCATTATTCATAGAAGTCAATAAGATTTCTCCTGCTCCCAATTTTTCTATTTTTTTTGCCCAATCTAAGGTGTTTATATTGGTGTTTTTTCGACCTCCATTTATAAAGACTTTCCATTGGTTATCCACGAACTTTGTGTCAATAGCAATTACCACACATTGAGAACCGAATCTTTGTGAGATTTGTGTGATAAGCTCGGGATTATTTACTGCCGAAGAGTTTAAACTAATTTTATCTGCTCCAGATTTAATAAGCAAAGCAGCATCTTCCAAAGAATTAATTCCTCCACCTACAGTAAATGGAATATTTATGACTGTGGCAATTTCTGAAACCAATTTCACAAGGGTTTTCCTTTTCTCTACAGTAGCGGTTATATCTAGAAAAACTAATTCATCTGCACCTTCAATTACATATTTTTTAGCAAGTTCAATTGGGTCACCCGCATCTTTAATCCCAATAAAATTTACTCCCTTTACTGTTCTACCATCTCGTATATCCAAACAAGGAATTATTCTCTTTTTTAACATAGGTTTTTAAGTTCTTTCATAGTTATTCTTCCTTCGTATATCGCTTTTCCTATAATTGCTCCATAGCAACCAATTTCCTTTAATACAGCAAGGTCTTCTGTGTTTGCAACTCCTCCGCTAGCAATTAATTGAACAGAGGTATTTTGTATTATTTCTTTGTATAACTCAATGGAAGCACCCTGTAGCATACCGTCTTTTTCAATATCAGTACAGATAACAGTTTTAATTCCATCTTTTTCGTAGTTAGAAATAAATTCAATCACTTCCATTTCAGAAGATTTTAACCACCCATTTGTAGCTATTTTTCTGTTGTTGCAATCTGCACCTAATATTATTTTATCAGATCCATAAGTATTAATCCATTCTTTAAAAAGAGCTGGATTATTAACCGCAATACTTCCTCCAGTAATTTTATTGGCTCCATTTTCAAAAGCTATTTCAATGTCTTTTTGAGATTTAATACCTCCACCAAAATCTATGTTCAAATTTGTATTGGAAGCAATTGTTTCTAGTACTTTGTAATTTATTATTTCATTAGATTTTGCTCCATCCAAGTCTACCAAATGCAAATGAGTTATTCCAACTTCTTCAAAAGATTTGGCTACTTCTAGTGGGTTTTCATTGTATATTTTTTTTGTGTTGTAATCTCCTTTAGATAAACGAACACATTTTCCATCAATGATGTCTATGGCAGGTATTAGTATCATAATTCTAAAAAGTTTTTGAGTATTTGCTCACCAATTTCAGCAGATTTCTCTGGGTGAAATTGAGTCGCGTAAAAATTATTTTTTTGCAAGGCAGCACTAAAAGGAAGAATGTAATCACAAGTGGCTGCTGTGTCCTCGTTTATTTCGGCAAAATAGCTGTGAACATAATAAACATCATTGTTTGCCTTTATTTGTTTAAACAAATCTCCTTGTCTATTGCTTATCTCATTCCATCCCATGTGAGGAACTTTTTCAACTGGAGGAAACTGTTTTACTTTAGTATTAAATATTCCTAAACAGTTCGTTTGTCCTTCCTCACTGTATTCACACATGAGTTGCATTCCAAGGCAAATTCCCAATATGGGTTTTTTAAGGTTTTTAATGAATTCATCCAGTTTGTATTTTTTCAAATAGCTCATGGCAGAACTGGCTTCTCCCACACCTGGCAGAATGTATTTGTCGGCTTTCATTAGTTCGTTTATATCTCTCGTGATAATGGATTCATAGTTTAATCTATTGAGTGAGTTTTGAACTGAATTGGTATTTCCGGCATCATAATCTATTATTGCTATCATATTGTTCCTTTTGTACTGGGTATTGAATAATTCTCGGTTTTCTTTACAGCCATTTTTATTGCTTTCGCAAATGCCTTAAATATTGCTTCTATTTTGTGGTGTTCGTTTTCTCCATCTGCTTTTATATTTAGGTTGCATGCTGCAGCATCACTAAAAGATTTGAAAAAGTGCATGAACATTTCGGTGGGCATTTCTCCAATCATTTCCCTATTAAATTTAACCTCCCAAACCAACCAAGGTCTTCCTCCAAAATCTATTGCAACTTGAGCTAAGC
The DNA here is from genome assembly GCA_964021785.1 of uncultured Flavobacteriales bacterium. Taxonomy (GTDB): domain Bacteria; phylum Bacteroidota; class Bacteroidia; order Flavobacteriales_D; family CAJJDF01; genus CAJJDF01. The sequence continues at coordinate 6,686 of CAXIAX010000060.1, read as the reverse complement.
AATCGTCCATTGGAAGTAAAAAACCATACCTCTCAATTGCTTTTTTCGAGCCTAGAGCAATTTTAAAAGCGTTTCCAAGAGTAATTGCTACATCTTCTATTGTGTGGTGTTCATCAATTTCCAAATCACCTTTCACATCAATTTTCAAATCCATATTTCCGTGCTTTGCAATTTGCTCTAGCATGTGATCAAAAAATCCAATTCCAGTATTTATAGTGTTTTTTCCAGTTCCATCCAGATTTATTTCTACTTCAATATTGGTTTCATTTGTTGTTCTAGCTATTTTTCCAATTCTTGGTTTGGCAACCAAAAAAGAAAAAATTTCATTCCAATCTGTGGTGACTAATTCAGCATTTTGATCTTCTTTTCCTATAAATATCCCTTTGCAGTTTAGATTTTTCGCAAGTTCCATATCCGATTGTCTATCGCCAATTACATAGGAGTTTTCTAGGTCGTAGTTTCCGTGAATGTATTGTTGTAATAATCCAGTTTCTGGTTTTCTGGTAGGCTTATTTTCTTCAGGAAAACTTTTGTCTATGAGTATTTCTTTAAATTGGATTCCCTCATTGTCAAAAGCTTGTATTATTTTGTTTTGAGCAGGCCAAAAAGTATTTTCAGGAAAGGAGCTAGTGCCTAATCCATCTTGGTTTGTAATCATTACTAACTCATAATCCAATTGAGTTGCTATTTTTCCTAATCCTTGAAATACACCAGGAATAAACTCTAATTTCTCTAAACTATCCAGTTGAAAATCAACAGGAGGTTCTACAACTAAGGTTCCATCACGGTCTATAAATAATACTTTTTTCATGATTGTATTGTGTTTAATGTTTTAACTAATTGAGTGTTTTCTTCTTGGGTTCCTATTGTAATTCTTAGGCAATTTTCTACTTCGTGTGTTCTGTTTCTTACCACAATTCCTTTTTGTATTAATGTTTTAAATACCGTGTCAGAGTTTTTGAATTGAACCAATAAGAAATTAGAATCGGAAGGGTAGACTTTTATTACTAGTTCCAAGGAGTTGAGAACTACTGCCATTTTTTCTTTTTCTAGCTTTAATTCGTTAATCTGAGCCTTAATAAAATCTTGTTTTTTTAAAACTTCTATAGCAGCATTCATACTAAGTGTGTTGATGTTGTATGGAGGTTTTATTTTATTAAGAACAGAAATTATTTTCTCGTTAGCGAATGCCATTCCAATTCTTGCTCCTGCTAATCCATAGGCTTTACTTAGAGTTTGGAGGATGACCAAATTGGGGATTTCATTAATTAAATTGATGTTGCTTTCCTGCTCAGAAAAATCAATATATGCTTCGTCTATCACTACCAATCCTTTAAAAAATCTAGAAATTTCCTTTATCAATCGTGGGTCAAATGAATTTCCAGTAGGGTTGTTGGGTGAGCAAATGAAGAGTAAACCCGTTTGGTTACATTGAGATTTTATTATTTCCAAATCTGGTAATTCAAAATTCTCAGATAAGGGTAGCTCTATTATTTCAATATTATTGATTTGTGCAGCCACTTTATACATCCCGTAAGTAGGAGGGAAAGTAATGACTTTACTTTCGTTTGGCTCACAAAAAGCTCTAACTAATAAATCTATGGCTTCGTCACTTCCATTTCCTATAAATATCTGTTGAGCAGTAACTTTCTTTTGTTCTGCAATTGTATTTTTTAGGGTTAGTTGCTTTGGGTCTGGGTATCTATTTAGGTTAGTATTATTTGGATTCTCATTTGCATCTAACCAAACGGAAGCATTTCCTTTATAATCATCCCTTGCAGAAGAATAAGGTTTCATTTCCAAAATGTTTTTTCTCGTTATTTCATTTATATCTATCATCTTATTGCTCATTTAGTCTAAGTGTTACAGCATTTTTGTGTGCAAATAGTTCTTCAGCTTCAGCCATTATCTCAATGGAAGGACCAATGTTTTTTATTCCTTCTTTACTCAATTCTTGAAACGTAATTTTTTTCACAAAACTGTCAAGCGAAACTCCGCTATAGCTTTTTGCATAACCGTTTGTTGGCAAGGTGTGGTTAGTTCCACTGGCATAGTCACCTGCACTTTCGCAACTATAGTTTCCAAGAAATACTGACCCTGCATTTCTTACTTTATCTATCCATTCATTGGCATTTTGTGTAGCAATAATTAAGTGTTCAGGTGCATAGTTATTACTAAATTCAAAACAATCTTCTAGGTTTTTCAATTGAATTATTTTACTGTTTTCTAATGCTTTTGCTGCAATATTTTTCCTTGGTAATTCTTCTATTTGTTTTTCCAATTCTTGTTCTACTTCAGTAACTACCTCATAGTTATTGGTTAATAATATAACCTGACTATCTTCTCCGTGTTCGGCTTGGGAGAGTAAATCGGCAGCAACAAAGGAGGGATTACAAGTTTTGTCGGCAATGATAAGCACCTCACTTGGTCCAGCTGGCATGTCTATAGCTATTCCTTCTTGTTGAATTAATTCTTTTGCCTTGGTTACATATTGGTTTCCTGGACCAAAAATTTTATTAACTCTAGAAACACTTTTTGTTCCTAGTGCCATAGCAGCAATTGCTTGCGCACCTCCAGCTTTTATTACGGTTGTTACTCCCAATAAATTTGCAGTGTATAGGATTGCTGGGTGAATGGTTCCGTCTTTATTTGGAGGAGTACATAAAATTATTTCTTTGCAGCCAGCAATTTTTGCAGGAATAACCAACATCAAAATTGTAGAGAATAATGGAGCAGAACCTCCAGGGATATATAACCCAACTTTGTCTATTGCTACAGATTTTCTCCAGCATTTAACTCCTGCAGTTGTTTCAACAATTGGCTCATCAAATTGCTGGGATTTATGGAACTTCTCAATATTTTGTTTAGCAGTATTTATCGCATCTTTTAATTCTTTTGAAACAGTAGAATTAGCCACTTCTATTTCTTTTTTGGTAACCAAAAGTGAATTTAATTGTACTCCATCAAATTTTTTGGCAAATTGAATTAGAGCTGTGTCACCTTCATTTCTTACAGTTTCAACAATAGTTCGAACATCTTTGGTTAGTTCTTTTTTGTTTAATGTTGGTCTTTCAATTAGGGAAGTCCAATCTTCTTTTTGGGGTAGGATTATCTGTTTCATTATATTACCATTTTATCTATTGGGACAATTAAAATACCTTCTGCACCTGCAGATTTCAGTTCGTCTATTACTTGCCAAAATTCATCTTCTTTTATCACGGTATGTAAGGAACTCCATCCTTTTTTAGCCAAGGGAAGAACAGTAGGACTTTTTAATACAGGTAGTATTTCACATATTTTTGAAATGTTTTCATTAGCAACATTCATCAATATATATTTACTTGATTTCGCTCTCAACACAGCTTGAATTCTAAATAGCAATCGATCTAGAATTTCCTGTTTCTCGGCAGTGAGAGAATTCGATTTTGCCAATACAGCTTCCGATTTTAAAATAACTTGTGTTTCTTTCAATCCATTCTTAAACAAAGTATTTCCAGAGCTTACAATGTCGCAAATACCATCTGCCAAGCCAATGTTTGGAGCAATCTCTACACTTCCAGAAATAGTGTGAATCTCAGCCGAGATATTATTAGCTTTAAGAAAACTCTTTAGTGTTTCGGGGTAGGAGGTAGCTATTTTTTTATTGTTGAAAAACTGTAAAGATTCGTCTTTTGTTTTTTTAGGAACAGCAAGAGAAACACGGCATTTAGAAAAGCCTAGTTTTTCAATAATTTGGATTTTTTTGTTTTTTTCAATCAGAAGATTCTCACCTACAATGGCTATATCCACTACACCATCTTCTAGATATTGAGGAACGTCAGAGTTTCTTAAATAAAGAATTTCTATTGGGAAATTGGCGATTTCAACTTTCAGTTGATCTTTTCCGTTATCAATTTTTATCCCGCATTGTTTTAGTAATTCAATGGATTCTTCGTTTAATCTTCCATTCTTTTGAATTGCAATTTTTAGTTTATTCATTTTTTTTGATTTAAAAAATTTGAGTAAACTAAAACGTAGGGGTACAAAAAAAACCGTTTGATTTACTCAAACGGTTTTTAATTATTTCTTGATTATTTTAACTTAATATACATCAATAACAAATTCCATCTCGTTTGAGAGAGTGAAGTAAATTGTGATGATGTAGATGAAATAAATTCATTTTATTTTCTGTGTTTGTTTTACAAAACTAGGTTATTAATTTTAATAAACGAGTATTATTTTTCAATTATTTTTTTCAAAAAGGAATTTATGTAGTCAGAATTCCAATTGGCAGCCCCTTTTTTTTGCATCACAATTCTCCCTTTTTTATCGATAATAAAAGTAGTAGGAATACTGCTTGAAACTAGCTCTGTTGGGGTAGGGGAGACTTCATAAAAATTGGTAAAAGTGAAGCTGTTTTCTTCCATATAATTTGTCACTTTTTTTTGTTTATCATTTGCCACAAAAAGAAATACGATATCGTCCTTATATTTGACATATAATTCTTGAAAACTTGGCATTTCTGCCACACAAGGCGGACACCAAGTAGCCCAAAAGTTTATAATTACTACTTTGTTTTTATAGGAATTAAAGTCAATTTCAGTCCCTTTATCATCTGTCAGATTCCAATTGTAATTATTTAAAGTTACCTGTTCTTCTAAAGCTATTTCTGAGGGTGAAAAATTGATGTATCGGTTCACAAATACTTTCAAATGAAACCCTATGGGTGTTAGAAATATAATAAGAATAACTGCCGCAAATATTAAGTTGGATTTGTGTTTTTTTAGGAATTTCATTTTAGTTTACTTTTAACAGTAAAAGTAGAATTTTTAGTAATAAGGATGTGTAACAATTAGGACATTTGAGAAATTCTAGTTTGTCAAGTTTTGTTGGGGGTAACGTTTAGTATAAGAAACGTAGGGCATTTAAAAATCACTTCCGTTTCAGTTTATTACTTAGCTAAATATAAATATTTTGCTTTTATTTTTTCTCTTAAATGCCAAATTTTATATTTAGCGGACTTTGCAAATACGCACAGACTTTAAATTTAGCACAAACGCCCTATGTTTTTTATACATTGTTAGGTGCTGGCTTTTTTTATTCCGTAAGTGGCTAGCGTTGGCGGTTGAAGCTCTTTTATTTTTTTGTGCGTTGGCTTTTAGCGTTTGCAAAAAATAAATGTGCTTTAATCTAGCGTTGGCTATTCTCCATATTTACATTGGTTTTATCATACTCTCAATAAAGTTAATTTCTTCGGTTGTTAGTTTGTACTTTTTGTATAATTGACTGTCTATTTCTTCTATAGTTTTTGTCCAATCTATGTCTGATTTTGTAGTAAAATCTTGAAGCGGAATAAATTTATAAGTTTTGGAAGTTGCATCTTGACTTGCTTTTCCAACACTATGCTGAAATCTAGCAAACTTTGTTTTAAAGAATTTACAAAGGTTTGATGCAGATAATTCGTTTAATTTTAAATCTACACCTACTACAATATAAGATTCCGTACAAATTGTATTTGGTTCGCCAATAAATGTGTTTAAATTATCATCATTCAATTCTGTACCAATGTTGTTTGCTCTTGGTGTAAAAACTTTATAATTGTCTATCCAATTTATATTTTTTGTTATTTCTGCTCTTTCTAAATAGCCTTTTTTTATACCTTTTCCATAACAAATAACAGAATTTTTCAAGCCACTTTTAATTGGTCTAAAAACGCTTGGATTTTTAACAATATTACCTTCTAAGCCAAATGGTTTTCTTGATGAAATTGAACTTTCAAATGATTCAAAACCAGAATAAGATTTTACCTTTTTAAGTATATCAACTGCTAGACTATGACGAATAAGTATGTCAGAATCAGATGTTCTTAAATGTCTTGAATTTAGCTTTGGGTTTAAATCATCTTGATATGTAAATACTTTTGTTAAATTCTCGGTATTATCATCTGGCTTAAGGAAATCGTGTAATTCTTCAATATGAATATCATCTAACATTTCATCTCTAAATGAATCTAATCCTTTACCACCTGCATACCATCTTGTAGGCATAATCATTGATATATTTTTAGGATTAAGAGATTTGGATACATCAACAAATTGATTATAAATAGGAGATGCACTATTTTTATTCGTACCATCATCTTTTTGTTGATAAGGTGGATTTCCGATAATTACATCAAATTTCATAGTGTTGTTGTTTATTAATAAGTTATCATCTACAATTAATTCGTTTTCTTCAATTAAATCGTATGAGGTGTAGTTTTCTTCAATATTGTTTACATCTAATTCTAAAAGTGTATATACTTTTCTAGTAAACTCATAAGCTATTTTTGAAGTAGTAACAGAATAAAAGTTATTTGCTACTTTTTTTCCAAACTTCTTATACACAGCATATACAAACTCTCCTTGTTTAGCCGAAATGTCCAATAGTTTAGTCGTTTCTTTAATAGCATCTTTAGGTAAAGAATTAATTATTTTTTCGGTTACAATTTCAGGTGTTACAATTTCAGAGTCCGAAAGACGACTAAATTTGTTCATTGCATTACTTGCTCTGTCTATTGGAGAAATAGCTGTATCGTTTGCTAAAGAATTTATATTTTGAATTTTATAGTCAAATTGGCTACCAATAAAGTGGTTGTTGTGCTTTTGAAATAAAGCAAGTATATCTTTATTAAGGCTTAAATTAGAAGCGATTCTTAAATTATTTTC
>CAXIAX010000059.1:0-17014 GCA_964021785.1 uncultured Flavobacteriales bacterium | reverse complement strand
TTAGACTTGTATCATTTTCAGTATTTTAAGAATAATAAAACCCAACCAATCTCGTTATCTTAGTATAAACAAAAAGGAGGAATTTTAATTATTAACCATTTAAAATTTTTCACCATGAAACTAAAACCCAACTCAGTTGATGCTAGCTCTATTGCTGACATAGCATTTTTATTACTTGCTTTTATTATCCTTTCCACGACATTGGAATCAGAAAAAGGAATTCCTGCTCAACTACCTGAAAAAAGTATAGAGCCTCCAGTCGCAAAACCTGTGAATGAAAGGAATGTATTGGAAGTTTATGTAAATAAAAATAACCAAATAATGATAGAAGGAGAAAGTGAAAAACTCATTTCTGACGTGAATTTGGCAGTCGTAAAATTTCTTACTAATCCTCAGAATGAAGAAAATTTTCCAGAGTTAGATTTGGTAAATGAAGCAACTTGTAAGCATAATATTGGAGTTCTTAAAGGAGAAATAAACAATGGATTTTCTCACAAAAAGGACGAGCTAGAATTGTGGGAAGAACGCTATGAAGCTTTTAAGTTGTTGGGAGAATACAAAACAGTAAACAAAAGAGCAATAATAGGGTTGCAATATGACGAAACAGCTAGTTATGGATCATACCTAAGCGTGAGGGATGAGTTGATGAACGGAATAAACCAATTAAGAAATCAATTGAGTTTAGAGAGGTTTGGAGTTTCATTTACCGAGTTAACATCTAAAAGAGATGCTATAAAAACGGCAGAAGATATTGCTAGAATTAAAGCAATAAGAACAGTTTATCCTCAGAATATTATTAAGAGGAAGATTTAAGATTTAGTTTCTAGCATAGCTAATATTTCTTTACCATAGAATAACACGCAAATACATATGAAAAGGCATGGATATAGAACGGATACAAATCCAATTATAAATCCTGGTGTTAATAAGACTAAAATAAAATAAACGAAATATCCAGTTCCAAATTTAATTAAGCGCTCTATTCCACTCATATTTTGAGTTTTCCAAACCACAAAAAAAGGAATAAAGAAACTCAGTAGAATGGCTCCAGTTCTAATTTCTAATGTTGCACGAGCGCCAAGAGTTAATAATCCAACTATAAGTGCTAATATTAGATTAAGTAATATCAAGAAAAAGAGGTTAGCTATTTTTGTAGCAAGATCTTTCTTCTCTTTTTTGTCGCTAGTTACTTCCTCTATATTCAAATTAAGCGCTTCACAAATCAATTGAAGCGTTTTTCCTCTTGGCTCATTTTCTTGTTTTTCTATTCTCTGTATAGTTCTTAAATTAACTTGAGATAGCTGAGCTAACTCTTCTTGAGAATAGCCTTTAGATTTTCGTGTTTTTAAAATTATTTTTGAAATGGATTCCATAAAGCGAGATTTGGTTTTCTGTAAAATTAATTATTAAAATGTTGGTTTATAACGGTATTTATACGTCTTTCTTGTGTCATATATACGACAAGTCGGTTATTTCCGGTATATTTATCGATATGAATAAAGAAAATAAAATATCAATTCCAGTTATCCTTTATGGGATGTTATTTGTTTTTGGAGTCCATTTCTTAAGCTTAAGCATTGAAAGAATTGTGGGCTATTTTATGATTATTCCTAATAATTTTCCCGAGCCGTATTTAAGGCTTGTTTTTCTATTTTTTGAAATTATTTTGATTGTAAAGTTTTTTCAAAAAATCACAAAAAAAAATTATCTTAATAGGAGGGAGTTGTTTAAGGTGATGATTTTTAGTGTTTTTAGTTTGTTTATTTGGTATGTGTTGTACTTTGCTAAAATTGAATCTCAAGTTTTTTTCTTCTGTGGTATGGTTACTCAGGAGGAAATAAATTCTTTTAATGAAGAATTTAATAGACATAAAGAGATTGTATTGATTACAGAAGCTATAATTATTTCACTTTCAATATTCATCTACACAATTTTCAGAATTAGCGAAATGCCTAAAGAAACAAAGGAGGTTTCAGAATAATTTCAAAGCCATTTCTCTCCTTGAGGAGGGCAAAAGAGTTAATTTTTTTCATCTTAATTTTTTAATTTTTAATAAAATAAATTTACACTCATTCCTCCTAATTTGTCACCTCTCTCAATCCTTCCTCAAGGAGGGAAGTGTAAATGAAATAAACTTTTTTATTCCTTCATTTCATTTGTCATTTATCAATTAAAACGGTATTTTTAAAATTGGAATTACTTATTAAACTTTTTAGTGATTTAAAAATAGTTAATTAATGGAAAAACAAGATATTACGTTTAATAAAAACGAAGATACAATGAAGCTTTTGATTTCTAAAATGGAACAAAAGCTAGCTAAAGTTGCTTTGGGTGGAGGGAAAACTAGAATAGAGAAACACCACGCAAAGGGAAAGTTAACTGCTCGTGAAAGAATAGAGTTATTATTAGATAAAGATAGTCCGAGACAAGAAATTGGTGCATTTGTTGCCGAAGACATGTACAAGGAATATGGAGGTTGCCCAAGTGGAGGTGTAGTAATAAAAATTGGATATGTAGCAGGAAAGCAATGTATTGTTGTGGCAAATGATGCTACAGTAAAGGCTGGAGCTTGGTTTCCAATTACTGCAAAGAAGAACTTGAGAGCGCAAGAAATTGCAATGGAAAACAGATTGCCAATTATCTACTTGGTAGATAGTGCAGGTGTATTTCTTCCTATGCAAGATGAAATTTTTCCAGACAAAGAACATTTTGGTCGTATTTTCAGAAATAACGCACGCATGAGTTCTATGGGAATTGTGCAAATTGCTGCCGTAATGGGAAGTTGTGTAGCAGGAGGAGCTTATTTGCCAATAATGAGTGACGAATCTTTGATTGTAGACAAAACTGGTTCTATTTTCTTGGCAGGAAGTTACCTAGTAAAAGCTGCAATAGGAGAAACGATTGATAACGAAACTCTAGGAGGAGCAACTACTCACACAGCTATTTCTGGAGTATGTGATTATAAGAGTAAAGATGACGAAGATTGTTTGAATACAATTAGAGGATTGATGGATAAAATAGGTGATTTTGATAAAGCAGGATTCGACAGAAAAGAGCCAAAATTACCCGCTTTGAAACAAGAAGAAATTTATGGATTGTTTCCAGAAGAAAGATCTAAACCTTACGAAGTAAGAGACATTATTACAAGAATTGTTGATAATTCTGAATTTGAAGAATTTAAGGAAGATTACGGACAAACAATTGTTTGTGGATATGCAAGAATAGACGGATGGGCAGTAGGAATTGTCGCAAACCAAAGAAAGATTGTAAAATCTAAGAAAGAAGGAGTACAGTTTGGAGGAGTAATTTATTCTGATTCTGCAGATAAATCGGCACGATTCATTATGAATTGTAACCAAAAGAAAATTCCTTTGGTTTTCCTAAAAGATGTAACAGGATTTATGGTAGGTAGTAAATCTGAACACGGAGGAATAATAAAAGATGGTGCAAAACTAGTAAGCGCCATGGCAAATTCTGTAGTTCCTAAGTTTACTATTGTAATGGGGAACAGTTATGGAGCAGGAGATTACGCAATGTGTGGTAAAGCTTACGACCCAAGATTAATTGTGGGATGGCCAACTGCAGAAATTGCAGTAATGGGAGGAACACAAGCAGCAAAAGTTTTGGTTCAAATAGAGGTTGCTTCACTTAAGAAAAAGGGAGAAACGATTACTCCAGCCAAAGAAAAGGAGTTATTCGATAAGATTAAAAACAAATACGACAGTCAAATAAATCCTTATTATGCAGCTGCAAGGTTGTGGATTGATGCAATTATAGATCCATTAGAAACAAGAAAAGTTATCTCAATGGGAATAGAAGCAGCAAATCACGCGCCTATAACTGAGAGATATAATGTAGGAGCAATACAAACGTGAGTTCTCGATACAATTTGAATTTACTATCGTAAAATCAAACCACCCGAACTGACAAACCAATCTGTTTTGTCAGTTCGAGTGATTTTTAAGAAGTTGGTAACGGATTAAAATAGTATCAAGAACAGAAAAAAGAATAAAATGAATTCTTACCTAAATAGCATTTTCAGACAATTTAAGTATTATCAAATGCTTGGAGACAAAACTTTTGCTCAATTAACAGAGGAGGAATTGTTGCAACAAAACTCAGACTTAGAAAATTCGATAGGTGTTATTGTAAACCACCTATGGGGAAATATGATGTCGAGATGGACGGATTTTAAAACCACAGACGGAGAAAAAGAGTTTAGAAAAAGAGATCAAGAATTTGAAACTGTAATAACAACAAGAGAAGAATTGGAAAGAAAGTGGCAGGAAGGGTGGAAGTGTCTATTTTCTGCATTGGAAACTTTAAAAACGGAAGAGTTGGAAGATGAAATTTTCATCAGAAATCAAGGTCATTCAGTGCTTGAAGCTATAAATAGACAATTATGCCATTATTCATATCACGTGGGGCAAATAGTTTTATTGGGTAAGATTGCCAAGAAAAAAGAATGGAAAAGTTTATCGATTCCAAAAGGGGATTCTAAGAAATATAACCAAGGAAAATTTTCGAAAGAGAAAAAGAAAGGGCATTTTACAGAAGAATACATTAACAAAAAAGAGAAATGATAACAATCATATCGGGAACAAATAGAATAGGAAGTAATTCACTTAATGTCGCAAACTCTTACAGCAAGATGTTGCAAGAAGTAGGACTAGAATGCCAAGTTTTGGATTTATCTCAGTTGCCACTTACTTTTATGAGTGAAGATATGTATGGGTTGAGAACCAATGATACCAAAGCGATTATTGATAAATACATTTTGCCGGTTCAGCACTTTATATTTGCAATTCCGGAGTATAATGGGACTTACCCTGGAGCGTTAAAGTTATTTATGGATGCAATGGAACCTAAGTTTTTTCACCATAAAAGTGCATGCTTGGTAGGCTTGGCAACAGGGAGAGCAGGAAACATTAGAGGATTAGATGCATTTACACATGTATTGCATCATTTACAAATGGAGGTATTATCAAAAAAAGTATTGCTGTCGCAGGTAAATATGTTGTTGGATGAAGAGGGGATAATAAACGATTTGGTTTCAATTAAGATAATTGAAGAACAAATTAGTACGTATAAAAGAATTCAAAATTTAAAATAGAAATGAGAAAAAATATAGTAGCAGGAAATTGGAAAATGAATCTTCTGGATGAAGAGGTGATAAACTATGTGGTAGATTTTAATTCTAAAAAGAATTTAATAGAAAGTGATGCAGAAGTAATAATATTTCCGGCATCTCTTTATTTGGATACAATGATTAGCATGCCAGATTGGGATGTAAAGATTGGAGCACAAAACTGTTCGCAACACAAAAACGGAGCATTTACAGGAGAAATTTCTGCCGAGATGTTGAGAGATTTTGATTACGACAGTGAAAACCTACATTACTGTTTGGTAGGTCACTCAGAAAGAAGAGCCTATTTTAATGAAACCAATGAAATCTTAGCACAAAAAGTAGATAGATTGCTAGAATGTGATTTAAAACCAATTTACTGTTGTGGAGAAGAGTTAGATCAGAGAAAAAGTAATTCACATTTTGATGTAATTAAAACGCAAATCTCTGAAGGATTATTTCATTTGGATGACAAGCAAATACTTAATGTAATTATTGCATACGAGCCAATTTGGGCAATAGGAACAGGAGAAACTGCAACAAGCGAGCAAGCGCAAGAAATGCACAAATTTATTAGAGAAACACTAAAAGAACAGTATAACGAAGAGGTTTCTAATTCAATTTCTATCCTTTACGGAGGAAGTTGTAAACCAGGAAATGCCAAAGAATTATTCTCTCAGCCAGATATAGACGGAGGGTTAATTGGAGGAGCATCACTAGAAGTCGATTCATTTATTCAAATTATTAATTCAATATAACTATGAACTATTACCATTGCCATTTCGAGATAAAAGAGCCACAACCGTGGAGTGAAATTTTGGTTACTTATTTAGCCGAAATCAATTTCGAAAGTTTTGAACAAGAAGGAAATACGGTAGATGCTTACATCCAGCACAAAGAATTTGACTTAAGTAAAGTTCAAGAGGTTTTAAAATCTATAGATACAGAGGTAGTTGAGTTTACTCACGCCTTAATAGAAGATGAAAACTGGAATGCCGAATGGGAAAAAAACTTTTCTCCCATATATATCGATAAGCAATGTATTATTCGCGCTCCGTTTCATGAGAAAGAAGAAGGATTTGAGTATGAAATAATAATTAACCCTCAAATGTCTTTTGGAACAGGACATCACCAAACAACTTACTTGGTAATGAAAGCTATGTTTGGCATAGATTTTGAAAATAAAACAGTGTTAGACATGGGTTCTGGTACAGGGATTTTGGCAATTTTGGCCGAAAAACTGAAATGTAAAAGTGCTGTAGCAATTGATATTGATGAATGGGCTTTTCAGAACACGATAGATAATATAGAGCTTAACAACTGCAAGAAAATAGAAGTATTGGAAGGTGGAGCCGAATTGCTAACAGAAACGGATAAATATGAGGTGGTATTAGCAAATATAAACCGAAATATACTCGTTAATGATATGAAGCATTATGTTTCTTCAATGAAAAAAGGAGGAATTATATACATGAGTGGATTCTACACTTCAGATGTTTCAATTATACAAGAAGAAGCTACAAAACAAGGATTAACCTTTGTAAATGTAGCCGAAAGAGAAGGTTGGGCATTGGCTCAATTTATAAAAAACTAAAAAAACACACTAGATTATGAGATTGTATACAACTGTTATTTTATTGTTCATCTCATCTGCATTTTTTTCGCAGGTTACAGAGTTTAGAGTAGAGGACAATGACTTTTTGGATGACATAGAAAGTTACATTAAAACCTACGATAAGTCTTTGGCCAAAGATTTAAAGTCAGAGTTAGAATCTAGTTATATTTCGGGGTTTGATGCCCAGCAAAAATCTACTATTGTTGGTTTTGCAAACGAATTAGTAAAGAAAAAGATAAAACCTAAGCCAGATTTTTTCGCTTATTTCAAAACGATAAATGGCTTAGGAAAAACTGAAAACCTAAAGAAGCAAGAATTTGATAGTTGGGCCAATTTAATGACCCAATTATTAAAATCTAGAAACAAAAAACGATTAACGGATTTCTTATCCTTTACGGATGGATTGTTCAATCAAGATTACTTATCGGCAACTTCATCAGTAAAATGGAAATTGGTAAAAGGAACGTATGAGTTTTCCTATAAAAATGGAGCTTTTATAACATTTACTAATTCCGATTTTATGTGTGTTTCCAAAAACGACAGCTCGTTAATTTATGGAACCTCTGGAGTGCTTAATATTTCTACCAATACATTTACAGGAAATAAAGGAACAGTAACTTGGGAAAGAGTAGAGTTGCCCAAAAACGAAACATTTGCAGAGTTATCTAACTATAGAATAAATTTTAAAAGTGCAGGTTTTGGTGCCGATTCTGTAATATTACACACAACTTATTTGGCAAATCCTATTGAAGGAAAACTATACGAAAAAGTAATTACTTTCACCACTATTGACAAAGCTAGATATCCTCAGTTTAGCTCTTACGACCAAAGTGTGGTGCTTAAAAACATTGTTCCTAATGTAGATTACTCAGGTAGTTTTTCATTGGAGGGAGTGAGTTTCAAAGGAGGAGCATCTGGGAGTAATAAGGCTTCTATTATATTGAATAAAGCTGGAGAAAAATTTATAGAAGTTAAATCTAAAAATGTAATCATAAATAGTGATAAGATTATTTCTAATGATGCTTCGGCAACAATTTTTGTAAAAAAAGGAGAGCAAATTACTCAATCGGCTTGTGACTTTACTTACCAAGTAGATAAAGGACTTGCTATTATTGGTGCAGTAGCCAATAAAAGTGTAGACAATCCATTTGAGAGTAGTTTTCATAAAATGAATATGCATGTAAATAGCTTATCTTGGAAAGAGGGAGAAGAAATGCTAAGGTTTGGTTCTATTCAATCTTTGGGAAAAAGTAAAGCCACTTTCGAATCGGCAAATTATTATAATTCTAGCGATTACAATGAATTCAAGTTTGGGAATGTAAACTTGATTAAGTCTCTCTACGACTATCAAATTTCTTATGAAGAAAATTTTAAAATTTCGGCAGTGGAGTTTGCTTCTTATTCTAAGAGTTTAATTTCTGAAATAAATAATTACTTAACTAAGATGAGTAATTTGGGATTGATTGAATACGATTCGAAAGAGAAAACTATTGTAATTAAACCAAAATTGGAAACCTATGTAAATGGAAGAACCAAAGAAGGTGATTATGACGATATCTTTATTGTTTCTATAAATGACAAAGAAGATAACGCAATATTGGATTTAAAAACGCTAGAGTTAAGCGTAAATGGAGTGAATAAATTTGATTTAAGTAGAAGGAAGTTTGTAAGAATTTATCCGAAAGGAGGAAAAATACAAGTAGGAGGAAATAGAAATATTACTTTTTCTGGAGTTGTAAATGCTGGTCGTACAGAGTATTTTGGATCGGATATAAAATTTGATTACAGTAAATTTGCTCTACAGTTTGAGAAAGTTGATACAATGAGAATAAGAGTGTATCCACTAGATGATAAATCGAGTAACAAACAACTGAAACTACTTTCTAAGTTATATGACTTGAAGGGAGAAATAACTATTGATGGAGAAACAAATAAGTCGGGAAAAAGCAAGGATTTTGCTCATTACCCAAGGTTATTTGTTTCCAATAATCCAAAGATTTATTACAATAACTCAGAGATTTATAATGGAATCTACAAGAAAGAAAATTTCTATTATGAAGTTTCGCCATTCGAAATGGATAGCTTATTAACTTTTGAAAGTACCGCTATTTCTTTTTCTGGAACTTTATATTCCGCAGATATTTTTCCTCCAATAGAAAGAGATGTAACCTTGATGGATGATTACACTTTAGGATTTTTCGTAGAGAGTATAAACGAGAGTATCTATAAAAGTCCAGGGAAGTATAGCAATGAATTAAAACTAAATGCCCAAGGACTTACAGGAAAAGGAGAAGTGAGTTTTATTACTTCAAAAGCTAATTCTAATCAAATTACTTTCTTCCCAGACTCACTGGTAGCTAAAGTAGATGTATACACCAATAAATCTCAAACTTTACCAAGTGTACCTGATATTTTGGGTAAAAACTGTATAGTAACTTACCAGCCTCACAAAGGAATTTGGAAAACAAAGAACATAGATTCGGCTATGAATTTGTATGCAGATGGTAAAACAAAATTTGACGGAGAAGTAACGCTTACCAAAGATAAAATGACAGGGAAAGGGGTGTATACTTCCAATAGAATAGAAGTGAATTCGGAAGAGTTTGTGCTAGGTCAAATAAATGTAGATGCAGCTTTGGCTGATTTCAAAATATTGGGTGTAACAGAAAACGATCCACCTTCTTTGGAAGCTACCAACATGCAAATGAGTTTGGATTATACCAAAAGAAGAGGTGATTTTGTATCTAATACAAAAACTTCTGTAATTGCATTTCCTCTTAATAAGTTCAAAGCAACTATTGATGAATTTGATTGGTTGATGGATGAAAATTTCATGAACTTCAAGAAAGTAATAGACACGGCAAACTTTCAAAATTATGATGAGAACAAAAACCTTATTCCAAATTTTGTTTCTACTAAAGACAGCCAACTAAAACTAGGTTTTTTCTCAGGGTTAGCGGCTTATAATATCGATAGCAATTCTATTACTTGTAAAGAAATACCTTATGTAGTGGTTGCCGATTCTCGAATTATACCTAACGAAGGAACTCTTACAATACTTAAAGATGCAGAGATTGAAGTATTAAAAGAAGCTAGTATTCTTGCAAACTTTACTACGCAATACCATAGGTTTAGTGAAGCAGAAGTTGAGATTATCTCAAGTAAAAAATACATAGGAACAGGTAACTACCAAGTATCATCTGACGAGACAATAAACAGTAGAGTTTTCTTTTCTAACATAGAGCCAGATGCAAAAGGAGTATCTGTGGCCGAAGGAACGATATTAGAAGATTCTAATTTTTATTTAAGTCCTCAGTTTAGGTATTACGGAGGTATAAAAGTGAGAGGAAGTGATGTGGGAGTAGATTTTGATGGACAAACAAAGATTATCACCAATTGCGAAGAACTAGCTGTAGATTGGATTAAATTCAATTCTATTGTAGATACAAGCAAGATTATTATTCCATTGGGAGACTACTTTAAGGATAAAGTATCGGGGCCAACACTTAGCCGTGATGATGGCGTAGAATTTTATACCGCTTTCTTGGCAGATAAGAAATTTGAAGGAGATGAAGCGATTACTCCTGCAGATGGATTTTTATCTTACAACAAACAAAAAGGGTTATTTGAGATTGGACCAAAAGAAAAATTATTGAACAATAAACTAGCAGGAAACTACATAGGGTTTGATGATGAGACTTGCAGTTTTATTACCATTGGAGATTTGAATGTGGCTAATAATTTGAGCCAACTGAAAATTGACTTGGTAGGAGAAATGAGCTACAATAAATTGAAAGATACTGTGCTTACCATGAATGCGACTATGAAGATTGATTTTCCTTTCAATATGCAGACTATTGCACAAATGAATATGGAAATGAATGCTACACCAGTTCAGGAATTGATAAACTTAGAAAAAACCAATTACGATATATTTTTGAATCAAACTTTAGATCAAAAAACGGTAACTAAGGATGTAAGTCAGTTCTACACGGCAGGAAGATTTAGTAAATTTCCTAAAGAGTTAATGAGTAAAATGACTCTGTTTGATTTACAATTCTATTGGGATGAAAATACACAATCATTCTTGTCTCAAGGGTTTTCTAATATTGCGAGTTTGGGAACAAATCAAGTATTTAGAAGATGTAAAGTATACGTGCAAATAGAGAAAAGAAGAACAGGAGATAGAGTAGGGATTTTGATAGAATACAAACCTCAAGGTTTCTATTACTTCTACTACAAGAATGGAGAAATGCAAACTTATTCTACCGATAAAAAATACAACAACCTAATACAAATGACTCCTGCAAAGGACAAAAAAGTAAAAGGACAGAAAGACGAAGAGGATTTTTATTACGGTTTATCTTCCGTAAACAAACCTTTATTATTCATGAGGAATTTCCAATCCGACTTAGAAGAACGATTTGATGATGAAGACATGGATGAAGAAGACGAGGAGGATAACGAAGATGTGAATGAAGACATAGAAGATTAAATTATGGAAATAAAAATAGCCTTATTTATTTTGCTGGCCTATATATTAGGTTCTATTCCTACTGCGGTTTGGGTGGGGAAAAAGTTTTACAACAAAGACATACGAGATTTTGGAAGTGGAAATGCAGGCGCAACAAACACTTTTAGAGTTTTAGGTAAAAAAGCAGGAATACCAGTTTTAATCTTTGATGTGCTCAAAGGTTGGTTTTCTGTGTATGTATTGTCTCATTCATTGGGGGTGGATACGCTTACCAATTCATTTATGAATATCCAGATAGGATTGGGGATTGCTGCTGTAGTAGGTCACATTTATCCAATCTTTGCAAAGTTTAAAGGAGGAAAGGGAGTAGCAACCACATTAGGGGTGGTAATCGCATTAGATCCTATTTCGGCATTTAGCTGTATGGCAGTATTTGTTGTGGTGTTGTTAGTCTCAAGAATCGTATCGGTATCTTCTATGATAGCTGCAATCACGTTTCCTATTTTTGTAATCTTTGTGTACAATTCGTCCTATATTTCCTTAATCGTATTTTCTATAATAATGAGTGCACTTATCATTATTACCCATAAGAAAAACATCATTAGATTAATGAATGGAGAAGAGTCTAAAGTGTTTTAAAAACGCTTTAGTTAATAAATAGGCAGCACAGTAGCTCGTTTTATTTCATCCAATACAAAGGTGCTTTTTATCTGTGCCACATTGGGCAAAGAGGCTAGCTTGCCAGAAGAAAATAAATGATAATCATTTAAGTTCTTAACCACTACTTTTAGTAAAAAATCATTGGAACCACCCATAAGGTAACACTCCATTACTTCGGGTATATTCAATACTGCCGAAGAGAAATTTTGTATTTCTTTTAGTTTCTGGCTATCCAAGGATACCGAACAGAAAACCACCATTGGGGTTACAATCTTTTTTCTATCTAGAATCGCTACATATTTATCAATTATCCCTTCTTTTTCGAGCTTCTTTATCCTTTCGTAAATGGGAGTTTTAGAGATATTCAATTTTGAGGAAATCTCTTTGATATTCATTTTAGAATCGCTCTGTAGTAGTTCTAATAATTGTCGGTCTATTTGGTCTAGTTTCATATCGGGAAAAATTCCTTATTTGTATATTTATTTAAGAGAATATTTTTAAAATTACATTAATTATTATCATAATCAGGAATAAATACTGAGTTTGTTTAAGTATGCAGTAAAAAGTGTTATTATTTCTAATTTCGTGCAACCAAACAAAATATATAGCACATGGATACAAAGAAATATAAGCCAGAAAGTTTAATGATGTCTCACGGATATAAGCCAGAATTATCTGAAGGAGCGATTAAACCACCTATTTTTATGACATCTACTTTTGTGTTTAAAACAGCAGAAGAAGGGAAAGCATTTTTTGAAGTAGCGTATGGAATAAGAGAGAAAGAAGCAGAAGAGAATTTGGGATTGATTTACAGTAGAATAAACAACCCGAACTTAGAGATTTTAGAAAACAGACTTTCGTTATGGGATAACTGTGACGACAGTGCCATTTTTGAAAGTGGAATGTCCGCAATTAGCACAGTATTGTTAGAGTTTTTGAGCCCAGGAGATTTACTGTTGTTTAGTTCACCTAGTTATGGAGGAACCGATCATTTTATCAATAGTTTTTTGATAAAAATTGGAGTAGAAGTAGTGAATTTTACTGCCGAAGATAGCAAAGAAGCAGTAATAGAAAGAATAAACAAAACGGGTAAAGCCGATAAATTGGCTCAGATATTTGTAGAGACGCCAGCCAACCCTACCAATGCAATAATTGATATCTCTGTATGCAAAGAAATAGCCGATCATTTTGCAACAGAAGATAAAAAAGTAATCTTAACGGTAGATAATACTTACATGGGGCCGTTATGGTCTAGCCCAATGGAGCACGGAGCAGATTTAGTGGTGTATTCGGCAACTAAGTACATTGGAGGACACAGTGATTTGATTGCAGGAGCTGTAAATGGAAATGCAGAACTAATGGTAAGAGTAAAAACGCTAAGAACGTTTTTAGGAAATATGGCAAATCCTCACACTTGTTGGTTGCTATTGAGAAGTCTTGAAACCCTTAAAATTAGAATGGAGCAACAGCAAAGAAATGCCATAGAAATTGCAAAATTCTTAGCCACTCACAAGGCAGTAAAGAAAGTGTTTTACTTGGGAAGTTTAGAAGAAAACACAAAAGAGCATGCTATTTATAAGAAACAATACACAGGGCCTGGTGCAATGATTTCTTTTGAAGTGAATGGAGGAGAGAAAGAAGCGTTTAAGTTTCTTAATAATTTGGGAGTAATAAAATTAGCAGTAAGCTTGGGAAGTACAGAGAGTTTGGCTCAGCATCCTGCCAGTATGACTCACATAGGATTGGCTCCAGAATTAAGACAAAAAATAGGAATTACAGATAGCTTAGTAAGGCTTTCTGTAGGGGTAGAGAATCACGAAGATTTAATAAGCGAAATTAAATTTGCCTTGGATTCTATCTCATAATCTACAGTATCTTTTAAATTAAGAATAAGGCTATTTCTATCACAGAAATAGCCTTTTTTTTATCTTACTTATTTATAATTTACTAGGCGGTTATTTACTTTTTCAGGGATTAAATAGTACTTTTAAAAATGATTAATTCAATTTTCGATACCACTCAATTAAATTCTTTGTTTGAAGAACTAAACAAAGCAAAATCAATCCTTATTTTTGGACACAAAAGTCCAGATGGAGATTCTATAGGATCTACTTTGGGATTGTTTCATTATTTAAGAAATAAAGGAATAAAATCTCAAGTAATTCAGCCGGATAATTACCCAAGTTTTTTGAAATGGATGCCAGAGAATGAGTCCATGCTTATTTTTGATAAAAAGAAAGAAGAAGTAGCAGAGTTGATTGCAAAAGCGGATGTAATTTTCACGTTAGATTTTAACGACCAAACTAGAGTAGGTAGAGAATTGGGAGAATTGATAACACAAGCATCTTGCACCAAAGTAATGCTAGATCATCACCAAGAACCAAAAGATTACGCCAAATACACTTTTTCTGATGTTACGGCTTGTTCTACTTGCCAATTGGTGTATGAACTGATAGAGGCAAACGGAGATTTGGATTTGATTGATGAAAATACGGGAGATTGTATTTACACAGGTTTGTTGACAGATACTGGTTCGTTTAGATTTCCTGCAACCACACCAAAAACCCATGAAGTAGCAGCCGACTTGATAAGAAGAGGGGTAAACCACTCTAAAATTCACGAATACATTCAAGATATAAATACTCCAGATAGATTGAGATTATTGGGATATACCTTGAATAATAAATTGGAAGTATTGCCAGAATTGAAAACGGCAATTATTAGTCTTACCATGCAAGAAATGAAAGACCACAATACGCTAAAAGGTTATACCGAGGGGTTTGTAAATATGGCATTATCTATTGTAGGAATAGAAGTAGCAGTGTTTGTAAAAGAAGACGAAAAAATAGTAAAACTATCTTTCCGATCTAAAGGAGATATTCATGTAAATGAGTTTTCTAAAGCCCACTTTGGTGGTGGAGGACACATTAATGCAGCTGGAGGAGCAAGCACATTATCTATGGAAGAAACATTGCATAAAATAAAGAAGGAACTTCCTGCGTTTTTAGAACAAAATAAATAAGATGAAAAAGTATTTTATATTCTTGGTAGTTGCCACACTATTCTCTTGTAAAGGCGAAGAGCCAAAAGATGAAACAATGGTTGTTCCTAGTGCAAACGAAACTGCCGACATGAACAAAGTGTGGATTCAAGAAGAGCAAGAATTTATAGATCAGTTTGTGGCTCGTAAAAAATGGGACATGAAAAGCTCTGAGTCTGGACTCAAATATTTAATATACAAACCAGGAACAGGAGAGCAAGCCGAACCAGGGATGAAAGCCATGGTAGAGTATACAATTACTCTTTTGGATGGCTCAGAAGTGTACAGCACCAAAGAAATAGGACCACAAGCTTTCCAAATAAACCAAGATAATGTAGAGGCAGGAATTCACGAAGCAATTACTTACATGAGAGTAGGAGATAGGGCTAAATTGATTATTCCTCCTTATTTGGCACATGGATTAATGGGTGATGATTATAAAATTCCACCTTTAGCGACTCTTGTTTTCGATATTAGGTTATTGGGATTGAGTAAGTAGCCTTGTAACTGTCCTTCTCGATACAATTTTTAATTTCGCAAAAGCTTCATTAAAAACAACTCAAACTGACAAGATTAATTAGTTGATTTATAATTGTTCATTTTAGACTGTTTTCTGTCAGAATGAGTGAATTTGAAACGAACAATAGTTAATTCAAATTTGAATCAAGGACGAATGCGCAAACTATAAATCTTGAGTATTTCTCGTTTTTTTGATTCCTTTCTTCTAAGGAATGACAGATGAATCTGAATTATTTCTTATATTTACTTGTATATCAAATAAATCCCTATGAAATTCATTCTCAAATTCTTCAAAAAACTAATAATAGGAATCTTCGTAATTCTGTTGTTGGCAGTTATTGCATTATACGTTACCGATAATCAATACATTTTTAGAGGAATTCAGTTAACATATCTCAAAGGAAATACTACAGCCAATATTGACGATAGACTAGATTTTGATACCAGAAAGATTGAAAATGGAACAATTCAGGAATGGGAATTACACGAATCGTACAACAAAACTCCGCTTACCGATACTTTACTGAAAGAATTGGAAGCCTACAATTCGGCAGGATTTTTAATTATAAAGGATGGTAAAATATTGAACGAACAATATTTTAATGGGTACACAAGCACTAGTTTAACCAATTCTTTTTCGGCCTCAAAATCTATAGTTACCTTATTATTGGGGAAAGCGATAGAGGAAGGGTTTATAGGAAATTTGGATGATCCCATAACGAAGTATTTGCCCGAGTTTGCAGATGATTCCTTGGCACAGACTTGCACTGTGGGAGATTTATCGGCAATGACAGCAGGATTTGATTGGAGTGAAAATTACTACTTACCCTTAAATCCTACGGCAAAAGCTTATTACGGAAGAAATATTGTGGATCAAATGCTTAGCCGTGGTTTTGTGAAAGAATCGGGAGGAGAATTTGATTATTTATCTGGTGTTACCGAATTATTGGGGATTGTAATTACTAGAGCAACCAAGCAACCTTTATCTACTTATTTGTCCAATAAATTTTGGAAACCAATGGGAATGAGCAAAGAGTCGTATTGGGCATTAGATCAAGAAAATGGAATGGAGAAAGCTTATTGTTGTGTGTATTCCAATGTGAGAGATTTTGCTAAGTTTGGTCAATTAATATTGGATAACGGAAAATGGAAAGGAACACAATTGATAGATTCTAGTTTTGTTTCTTTGATGAAATCACCAAATTTCAGTGCTTTTTCACCCGTAGAACAACCTATTTATGGGTATTCACTTTGGTTAGACTATAACCACGAAACTCCTTTTTACTCACTAATAGGTCATTTGGGACAATATATTGCGGTTATCCCAAGCGAAAATATGATTGTGGTAAGATTGGGAGAAAAAAGAGACCGAAGAGGAACCAAAGGAGGTATTTTACCAGGAAACGATTTGTATTATTATGTAGATGAAGCAATGAAGATGGTTGGGGAGTAATTAATTAAATTGTTAGGGTAAAACAACTACAATTGAAATCATTGATACCGTTTTTTTAAATTAATAAAACGAGAATCTCTCCTCTAGAGAGGAGAATTTTGTATGAAAATCATGAAAAAACTACTTTA
>CAXIAX010000058.1:0-17031 GCA_964021785.1 uncultured Flavobacteriales bacterium | reverse complement strand
TCAAATACATGGAAAAAAACAAATGTAAATTCGGGTAATTGGTTGGTTAATTTCTCTCAAAAAATGAGAGAAAAACTATATAGTTATTTGGAAGATAATGGAGTAGAGGGTAAGCAACTTCAGGTTGGTTCGGCATTGTTACTTGGATATAGAGAAAACCTAGATAAAGAATTGATAAAATCCTATTCTAGTGCAGGTGCAATGCATGTATTAGCTGTATCGGGATTACATGTTGGGATATTATACTTACTACTGTCCAATATTTTAAATTTATTCAAGAAATTAAAGCATTCAAGGTATTTAATTGCATTGATTTTAATAGCATCATTGTGGTTTTATGCACTCATGACAGGACTTTCGGCCTCTGTTTTACGATCTAGTACTATGTTCACTTTTATTATTGTAGGGGATAAATTGCTAAAAAGGAAAGTGTCTATATATAATACTCTTGCCGTATCTGCTATTGTGTTATTACTCATTAATCCATATATGATTTATCAAGTAGGGTTTCAGTTATCCTATGCGGCTGTTCTGGGGATTGTGTATTTACAACCCAAACTTTATAAATTGGTGTTTTTTAACAATTCCATCCTACAAAAAATATGGGCTATTACTTGCGTGTCTATTGCGGCACAGATTGCCACTTTTCCTATGAGTTTGTATTATTTTCATCAGTTTCCTGTTTACTTTTTTATTTCCAATTTAGTCGTGATTCCTTCGGCTATACTTATATTTTATTTGGGAATAGGATTGTTTGTTATAGCTCCATTTGGAGGGTTTGCTTTAGTTATGG
Organism: uncultured Flavobacteriales bacterium; assembly: GCA_964021785.1. Lineage (GTDB taxonomy): Bacteria > Bacteroidota > Bacteroidia > Flavobacteriales_D > CAJJDF01 > CAJJDF01. The sequence goes on along the minus strand of CAXIAX010000058.1, from coordinate 16,238 downwards.
GGAAGGTGCTCAATTTCTTTTTGTGGGTTCTTAATCAAGCTATTTTTATTACCGAAAAACTCCCTTATTCTTTGATGGAAGAAATGGCCCTTTCTGTTTTTGAAACTTATTTGCTATATCTCACTATTTTCTTGTTTTTGATAGCGCTATATTATCGAAAATCAAGATTAGTTTTTGCCACTTTATTTTGTCTTTTTATTTTTGTTGGGATTCAATTGGCAACTCAATATTCTTCTACACAGCAGCATTACCTTACTTTTTATTCTATCAAAAATGAAACAGTATTTGAAATGGTAACCAACAAAACTGTTTATTTCGTCTCTAGTAAAGAGTTGAAGAACGACTGGAGTAAAATGTTATTTAATGTAAATAACAATTGGAATAATCATAACATTACAAAAAAAATATACATGGATGTAGATTCATTATCAGGCCTCTATGAAGATGAATCTTTGTTTATGCAGAATGGAATTTTTAAATTTGGCAATATTGTTATTCAAATTCTAAACAAGAATAAAAAACAATGGATAAAACCAGATTATCTTGTTGTAAGCAAGAAATCGCTACCAATGTTAAAATCTTATTTGAAAGAGCATAATCCCAAAATAGTTATTTTTGATAGTAGTCTGCCTAGCTACAAACTGAAATATTATATAGAAAATTCGGTAGATACAACAACTAAGTTTATCTCATTAGATAAAAAATATTATTCTGTTGATTTTACTGAATGATATTTTTGTGGGAACAGTTTTAGGAACGAATTGAACAGGAACTCTTCTTATTAGTTTTACCTAAATTGTTTAGGCTTTAATTTTTCGCCAGCATGTTCCACAATTTCAGCAATTCTTTTTTGTCTAGTTTCGGCTCTTTTTGCAGAAATTACCCAATACAATAATCCTTTTTTTACAGATTTACTAAGGCTTTCATAAAACTCCATAGAGTCTTTGTGGTTCTCCAATTCTCTTTTTAAATCCTCAGGAATAATTAGCGCTTCCACATTGTCTAGAATAGTCCATGAACCATTTTCTTTTGCAATATCTATACTTAATAAACCTTGCTCTCTCATGAGTCCTTGTTCTATAAAAAGCTTTACTTTGTCTTTATTTACCTTAGACCAATTACTTTTTGATTTTCGCTTACTAAAATATTGTTTGAATCGCTCATCATCAATAGTTTTCTTAACACTATCAATCCAGCCAAAACACAGAGCTTCATCTACAGAATCGCTCCAGCTTAAGTTGAAATCAGGAGATTTTTTCTTGTAAAAAATAACCCAAATTGCATCACATTCTATGTGGTTCAATTCTAGCCATTCTCTCCAGTGTTGTTTGTCTGTTGGGCAAAATTCGTCTACTTCTTTCATGCTTTTTTTTACTTCTTCACACAAGTTAGAACTAGGCGGCTATTTGTTCTTTGTTTTTATGTTTTTTCCAGAAATAGATCATTCCAATTCCTCCTAAAACAATTAAGATTATAGAGATTAATTCGGCTTGAGTAAGTCCATTTTCATAGACAGTATTTACTCTAATTCTTTCTATCAATAACCTTTCTAGACCCGTTACAAGTACATAAATACTAAACATCATCATGGGTGCAGTAAGTTTTTTTCTTAAGCTCCAGATAAATGCAAATAACCCAAAACACATAATCATTTCGTAAATAGGAGTGGGGTAAACAGGGTTTTCTAGCTTGTGGTTGTAATCAGGAAAAATACTATTTTCCATTAGTATTCCTTCGTTATTAATGTTGTTTGGGTAGTCGTAAGCCCACATCCATTCTGGTAAAAAAGCAAGAAAATCGGGTTGTGGATTTAAGTTGTCTATTCCCCAATCCCCATCACCAGATAATTGACACCCTATTCTTCCAATTCCGTAAGCCAAAAGTACTGTAGGCCCTAGTGCATCAAGGTATTGAGCAATAGGCATTTTTTGTTTTTTAAAATAATACAAACATCCCAATACAGATAAGATAACTCCACCATAAACAGTAAGTCCATTGTAAAGATGACCCACTCCCAAACTAGGATTAGATAAATATTCAGTAATTAACCATGGTTTTTCTAGAGTGGCAAAAATAATTGCTCCACCAATTCCTCCCAAAATACCAATCAATGTTATGTTCCCCATTTGTTCGTGAGGTCTTATTTCAATTTGTTTTTCTACAGGCGTTTCAAGCTTTTCTTTGTTTACTTCACGGTATTTCCAATAAGCCATACCTGCTGCAACCACTAATCCTGCAATAAGATTTCCTTCAGATGATAATAAGAATCCTACAAAATCACTTAATATTTCTGAATTAGTGAAAAGAGGAAACAATTTGAATCCAATAAAGAACCCATAGAGTCCATTAAAAAACAAATCCATAGGGTTTGCTGGCTTTCCTACCATTACTGTTTTAAATGTACTTTTTATCAAACCAAGACTTTCTCTTCGTTTTAGTTCTCTTGCACCAAAATAGTTCGCCACCAAAAAGGCAACTCCTATCCAAAATCCCAACATTGGAATTATTCTAAGAAATTCTATTTCTATTCCTAAGGCACCTTTAAAAAAATGATAAAGCGTTGGATACATAGTCTAGTTTGTAAGTTGTTTAAGTTCTGTTAGTTGTCTTTTTTCTATGAATTCAATTTTCATTAATCCATCTCTGTCTACTTTGGTCATTTTTACAGGAACCACAAGGTTTGTAATCAAAGGATTGTAAGGCGCTTTTACTTTTACATAATTGCTAGTAAATCCATTCATCATTCCGTGTTCGTGATCTGCTTCAAATAAAACTTCTTCCGTTTGTTGCTCGTTTTTCAAGTAAAAAGCTTTTTTCTTTTTCTCCGATAATATTCTTAATCGTTTGCTTCTTTCTTTTCTTGTAGCTACAGGAACCACATCTTTCATTTTTATTGCAGTTGTATTTGCCCTTTCAGAGTAGGTGAATACATGTAAATATGATACTTCCAATTCTACCAAGAACTGGTAAGTTTCTTCAAATATTTCATCCGTTTCTCCAGGGAATCCCACAATCACATCTACACCAATGCTACAATTTGGCATCAGTTCTCTTATTTTTTCAATACGAGACTGGTAAAGTGCTTTGTCGTATTTTCTACGCATAGATTTTAACAAAACATCCGATCCGCTTTGCATAGGGATATGAAAATGAGGTACAAATTTATTCGATTTTGATACGAATTCTATAATGTCTTCGGATAATAAATTAGGCTCAATAGATGAAATTCTAAATCGTTCTATTCCCTTTACTTTATCTAGTTCTTGTATTAATTGATAAAAGTTTTCTTCTCCTCCTTGACCAAAATCTCCAATATTCACTCCAGTAAGTACAACTTCTTTCACGTTTGTAAGAGCAATTTTTTTCGCTTCTACCAAGGTTTTGTTAATACTTGCATTTCTACTTTTTCCTCTGGCAAGAGGAATGGTACAGAACGTACAGAAATAATCGCAACCATCCTGAATTTTCATAAAAGTTCGAGTACGGTCACCCATAGAATAACCAGGGATGAATTCTTTCGTTTCTTTTATAGATTCGTTTTCTATGTGTGCTTCAGCTTTTTTCTCGGTATTTTCAAGGTATTCGGCAATGTTGAATTTTTCTTGAGCACCAAGCACTAAATCCACTCCGTGAATTTGAGCAATCTCTTCGGGTTTTAATTGTGCATAACAACCCACAATAACAATAAATGCCTTTGGATTAAAGCTCAAAGCTTTTTTTACTAGTTGTTTACATTTTTTATCTGCATTCTCTGTTACAGAGCAAGTGTTTAGAATATAAACATCCGCACTTTCTTGAAAATCTACTTTGGCAAAACCAGCATCAGCTAGTTGTCTTGCAATGGTAGAAGTTTCAGAAAAATTTAGTTTACACCCAAGAGTGTAGAAGGCTACTTTTTGATATTGATTCATGATAATCTATAATACTGTGCAAAGATAATAAATTGTACTGAAGTAATATTCAAAAAAAAATCCATCTTGAACTAAATCAAGATGGATTAAAATTTGAATGAATGTTTTTTAAAGTTTATTAAGAACGGTAATGTGTCCAACTTTTTCGTAATCTTCTCCATTCTCTCGTATAACACCTTCTATTCTATAGATGTAAGTGTCTTCATTTACAAGTTTTCCATTGAATGTACCATCCCAACCTTCCAGTTTACTATTTGTCTTGTACAATAGTTGTCCCCATCTATTAAACACCATGAATTTGTATCCTTCATCTTTTAGTCCTTCAGTAGAAGGGATGAATAATTCATTTACATTGTCATCATTTGGAGTGAATGTATTAGGAACGTATACTAATAATTCATGTTCAATGTATAAATCTTGACAGATACTATCTCTACATCCTTGTTCGTTTTCTACTTTTAAGCAATTGGTATAAGTCATTCCTCCAACATCTGGGAATGTCCAAGCTGCATCTCTAGTTGTGAATGAAGCCATATTAGAAATGTACCATTCGTAGGTTAATGGTTTTGGAGTGTAGGTAGTGTTTGTAAATTCAACATCCACGTTAAATACATCAGTTTTAGGACCTGGTGTATATTCAAATCTAGCATTTGGCTGAGGGTGCAGATTAATGTTGAAGTCGTTTGTAAATGTACATCCCATGTTATCTGTAACTGTTACTTGATAGGCAGTAGAGCTTTGAGGACTTTCTGTCATTGTATTACCTGTAGTTCCATTGCTCCAGCTGTAAGTGTAAGGAAATGTTCCTCCTACGGGTACAGCAGTGTAGGAAGCAAATTTGTTTAAACAAATGAAAGAGTCTTTCATAGGCAACAAGGCAAGAGGTAAAGGTTGTGTAATTGATTCTGTTCTTTTTCCTACACATCCATCTGCAGTTCTTATTGCGATTTGATAAGGACCTGCTTGTGCGCATAAATTATTGAAAGAATTCTTAGTTTGATAAGTTAATCCATTATCAATACTATATTCTACTGCAGTAGCATCTGTTATAATTAATGCTCCACTGCAATCATTGTAGCATGATTCATCTACAACTGTTACAGCATCTATGGTTTCTAATACTGGTTCTGATACAGTGAATGGAGTTATTGTAAAACATCCATTTTCATCTATAACTTTTACTGTGTAATTTCCTTGACAAACGTTATTCATTTTTTTTGTGATAGAAAATACATTGTCAAATTCTACTCTGTACAAACCAAGGGGAGATGTTCCTCCAGAAGGAAATGCTTCGACCTCACCATCACAAGCAGAAAAACATTTTACATCATCTATTACCAAGTTAGGGAGTATATTGGGCGGATTGGTTAAATTATAAACAAGGGTATCTGTACACCCTCCAGAATCGTAAACAATGCAAGTGTAAGTTCCAGGAGCTAAGCCTGTAAATTTTCCAGTAGCTTGAGTTGTTGCACCATTATTTATAGAAAAAGTGTAGGGCGATTGCCCTCCAAAAGGATTAATATCCAATTCACCATCATTTACTCCAACACAACTAGGATCTACTTGTGTAATTGTTTGACTTAATAATATATAAATATCATTTATTATTGTATCAATATTTAAAGTACAACCAGACTCAGAGATTACTCTTACTTTGTAGTTTCCTGGTCCAGGAATGTAATACTTTCTTGAAGTTGCTCCAGGTACCGGAATCAAAGAATCTTTAGGTAAAGAAGTATCTCCTTGAAACCATTGGTAAGCTAAATAACCGGAATCTGCAATTAATTGAATCCCTTTGCAGTCTTGTTGTTTGTCAATCTCTGGTTTAAAACAATCTCCATCAATGTAAGCTCTTCCTGTGTGTGCTCCGTAACCACAATCTGCTACAGAAAATCTTACAGTAATGTCTTGACCTATGTAATTAGTTAAATCTACAGTAATTCTTGACCAAGGCTTGTATCTGTAATTTCCTGTTCCATTTAAAAATCCTGGTACAGCTCCCCCAGTAATTACAAAGTAATTTCCGCAAGAAGGAATTTGAATTCCATTTGAATCTAAAAATTCTACATTAAACCATGGTTGTTCTTCTACAGGATGACTAGGGTCATTAAAAACTACAGCAAAATCATAAGTAAAATAAGGTTTTGCAGCTGTAATAGAAGCAACATGTTTTATGATACTAACGTCAGATCCTCCTCCTTCATTTCCTAACATAACAGAATAAGTTCCTCCTCTAGGATTAAGTCTAGGTAGGGCAGGTACATCTACATCTACACCTCCTGTAACAACTCTATGTTCTGCATTTGCACCAACTCCAGTAGTTCCGTTTGTTACGTTTTGAATACATCCAGTAGCATGGCCTGCAGGGCACAATACATCTGCATAAGAAGGTAACCAGTGTTGCCATGTTCCCAATTCAAAATCTACATTATCACAGTTTCCAGATTCAGGTAAGTCACCACTGTGATTGTGTCCCCAATGATTAGCTTTTTGAATTTTATAATTACTGAATCTAGTCATCAAACTAGTACTGTTTTTCAAACTATTAAATTCATCCATATAAACTCCTTGTAAAAAAGAGGAATTTATAGAACCTGATAACATCATATTGAAGTTATTTAGAAAAAATGAATGCGCATCATTTCTATAAAATTCTTTAAATAATAATTGATTTGTAACTGGGGTTGAAGAAATAGAAGTCGAGTCTATTAATTTTTGGGCCATGTCAAAATTTTGTTCAAATTGAGAAAGGGTATCTTCAATTAAAACTTCTCTTGATGTTTGTGAGTATGATAATGAGCTGATAGACACAGCAAAAATCAATAGGGTTTTATAAAATGTTTTCATAACTATTTCTTTTGTTCACTTTCTAAACGTATAAAAAATAACAGGGTTGTTCAAATTCTTATAAAAATACAAAAAATAACGAATTATCTGCTATAAGTAACAGTCAATAGTCTGTTTATTCCTGTAATTCAATGGGAGTTACTGTTTTAGAAATTGATGTTGTACACAACTATATTTCATTTAGAACCGTATATATTATATGTTAAATAACTATTATTTTGATTTGTAGATGTAGCTATCTAGTTTTTAATTTTGTAGATTTATATCTTAGTTTAGATAAGAATGAGAATATTAATAAGTATAATATTAGTTGCAATTTCAATAGTTGCTGGGGCTACTCATAATAGAGGAGGTGAAATTACTTACGTTCATATTTCGGGAAATACCTACCAATTTACTATTTCTACCTGCACAAAATCAAGTGTAGCAGCAGATAGGAGTGAACTTGAGATAAATTTTGGTGACGGAACTGGAATTGACACAGTTCAAAGGAGTTCTATTACACCTATAAGCTCTGAGGCTCAAAAGAATTATTATATAATCAATCACACGTTTGCAGGACCAGGAACTTTTAGAGTCACCATGGAAGATCCTAATAGAAATAATGGGGTTGTAAATATTGGAGGAGCTTCAAGTTCTGATCAGTTTCCTTTTTGTGTGGCTACAGAAATAGTAATTTCTCCTTTTTTAGGTGTGAATAATTCAGTTGTATTCAATGATTGTCCTTGTCCAGAAATAGCATGTGTAAATAAAAGGTATTGTTATAATCCTCAGGCTACCGATCCTGATGGCGATAGTTTGTCGTATGCTCTAGTGCCATGTTTAGGTTTTGGATGTAATCCTTTGGCAACTCCAGTAGTATACCAATATCCTGATAATTACGGAGGAACTTTTTCTATAGATCCTAGTTCAGGAACTTTATGTTGGGTGAATCCAACAAGATTAGGAGAGTATAATATTGCTATTCTTGTAACCGAATGGAGAAACGGAGTAAAAATAGGAACAGTGTTAAGAGATGTTCAAATAACGGTAAGTGGAGCTTGTGATAATGATCCTCCTGTTATCACTACAATCACAGATACCTGTGTGGTTGCTGGAGATTTAGTTTCGTTTCAAGTTTCTGCCACTGATATTAACGTGGGAGATTTAATCACATTAAAAGGAACAGGAGCGCCATTCACAAGTGTTTCTAATCCTGCAAGTTTTTCTTCTGTAACAGGCCTTTCTCCAGTTTCATCTACATTTAATTGGAATACAGATTGTAGCAATATTAGAAAATCAGCTTACAGTGTTTATTTTGAAGCAGTAGATAATGGAAATCCAGATTTATCGGATTATAGACAAGTAAATATTACGGTAAAAGCACCTGCTCCTACAGGACTTGCTGTAACTGCATTGAGTGGGAGTGTTAATGTAATGTGGAATTCTACTAACTGTATTAATGCAATAGGATATAAGATTTACCGAAAAAAAGGAAGTAGTATAGGGACAATTGATTGTTGTTCGCAAACTTCCCCAATAGATTTAGGATATACTTTAGTAGGGCAAACTAGCTCTTTGTTGGATACAACCTTTATAGATAACTCTACCTTAGCTGTAGGGGAAGAATATTGTTATGTTGTAACTGCAATTTTTCCTGTAGATTATGAAAGTTGTATTTCTAATGAAGCTTGCATAAAACTAAAGAAAGATGTTCCAGTTATTACGCATGTTACTGTAAACTCTACAGATGCAAGTATTGGTGTAGATTCAATTGTATGGGCAAAAGCTTCAGATTTAGATACTGTTACTAATTACCCTCCACCTTATTTATATAAAGTGTATCATAAAGCAGGTTTTAATGGAGCAAACAACTTGATTTTTACATCACCTGTTTATTCGCAATTGTATTTAAGTGACACTACTTATGTGCATTCTGCAGTTAATACAAATGATAATCCAAATAGTTATAAAGTAGAAATGTACCACATTGTAGGTTCAGATACCTTATTAATAGGTGCAACTAATGATGCATCTTCTGTTTTTGTTTCTACACAAGCATCTGATAATGCCATTACATTGACTTGGAATGAAAGTATTCCATGGACAAATACCAGTTACGAAATTTATAGAAGTAATGTTTTAGGAGGTCTTTATTCACTTATCGGAACTTCAACTACGCAAACTTATATTGATAGTAATTTAACAAATGGACAAACATATTGTTATAAAATTAAAAGCATAGGACTGTATTCAGATCCGACTATTGTGAGTCCTCTAGAAAACTTTTCTCAAGAGATTTGTGATTCGCCCGTAGATTTAACGCCACCTTGTCCTCCAGTACTTACTATCGACAATGACTGTGTAGATGAATTAAACTATTTGTCTTGGACGAACCCTAATAATTCTTGTGCAGATGATGTTACACGATATAGAATTTTTTATGCACCTACAGCTGCAGGGCCATATTCTGAAATAGATTTCAAAAACGACCCAACTGATACAACTTTATCTCACAATGATTTTGGGTCAATAGCTGGTTGTTACTATGTTACAGCATTAGATTCTATTCAGTATAATAATGAGAGTGTACCCAGTAATATTGTATGTGTAGACAATTGCCCAATTTACTTTTTACCTAATGTATTTACTCCAAATGGAGATGGGAAAAATGATAAGTTTATCCCTTTATTGCCTTATAAATTTATAGAAAGTATAGATTTTATCGTTTATAATAGATGGGGTAATGTAGTGTTTCAAACAAACGATCCAATGATAAATTGGGATGGAAAAGATCAAGAATCAGGTAAAATTGTTTCTGATGGAGTCTATTTTTATGTTTGTAAAGTTTATGGATTAAGGCTTTCTGGCTTAGAAGAAACAAGGCTTAAAGGATCAATAACAATATTCGGAGGAGGAATAAATACGCAAAATTAATCTTAGCTTAATTTAGTTTTATTTGCATTTAATTAAACTGCTGTTTTTGCTTATTTGATGTTCAATTTTAATTTACTATTAATTAATACAAAATATCTTACTATAGTAAAGTGTAGAATATACCAATTTTGTATATTTGTGACTTAATAAAATTCAATAATGATAAAGATAACTTTACCTGACGGTACAATAAAAGAATTCGAATCGGGAGTAACAGCAATGGATGTTGCTATGTCGATTAGCGAAGGACTTGCAAGAAATGTTCTTTCTGCAAAAGTAAATGGAGAAGTGTGGGATGCTAACAGAGCAATCACAACCGATTCTACACTTAGCTTATTGACCTGGAATGATGACGAAGGTAAAGCAACCATGTGGCATTCATCTGCTCACCTTATGGCAGAAGCTTTGGAGTTTTGTTACCCAGGAGTGAAGTTGGCAATTGGTCCCCCAATTGAAAATGGATTTTACTATGATGTAGATTTTGGAGATCAAGAATTCTCTGAAAAAGATTTACAGAAAGTAGAGAAGAAGATGATGGAATTGGCTAGAATGAAACTGAAATTCGAAAGAAAAGAAGTTTCTAAAGAAGACGCGTTAGCTTATTTTACAGAAAAAGAAGATCCATACAAACTTGAGTTAATAAATGAGTTGGAAGATGGAAGTATCACTTTCTATACTCAAGGTAACTTTACAGACTTATGTAGAGGTCCACATATTCCTCATACAGGATTTATAAAAGCAACTAAGTTACTAAGTGTAGCAGGAGCTTATTGGAGAGGTGACGAAAAAAACAAGCAACTTACAAGAATTTACGGAATTACATTTCCTAAAAATAAAGAACTAGTAGAATACTTAGAAAGACTAGAGGAAGCTAAGAAACGTGACCATAGAAAACTAGGGAAAGAATTAGAACTATTTACTTTTTCTCAAAAAGTAGGAGCAGGATTACCATTGTGGTTGCCAAAAGGAACTGCATTAAGAGAGAGATTGGTTAATTTCCTTAAAAAAGCACAAGACGAAACAGGATACCAACAAGTAGCAACACCACACATTGGTCACAAAGATTTATATGTAACTTCTGGTCACTACGAAAAGTACGGAGAAGATTCATTTCAATCTATAAAAACTCCACATGAAGGAGAAGAGTTTTTATTGAAACCAATGAACTGTCCTCATCACTGTGAGATATTTAATGCATCACCTAAGTCTTATAAAGATTTACCAGTAAGGTATGCAGAATTTGGTACAGTATATAGGTATGAGCAAAGTGGAGAATTACATGGATTAACAAGAGTAAGAGGATTTACTCAAGATGATGCCCATATATTTTGTACACAAGACCAAGTAGAGGAGGAGTTTACGAAAGTAATAGACCTTATTAAGTATGTATTTAAAGCATTAGATTTTCAAGATTATACAGCTCAAATTTCTTTGAGAGACAAAGAGAAGAGTGATAAGTATATTGGAACTGATGAAAATTGGGAGAAAGCAGAGCAAGCAATTATTAATACTACAGAAGAAGCTGGATTAAAAACAGTAGTAGAATATGGTGAAGCTGCTTTTTATGGACCAAAGCTAGATTTTATGGTAAAAGATGCCATTGGGAGAAGCTGGCAATTGGGGACTATTCAAGTAGATTACAACTTACCAGAAAGATTCGAATTAGAATACACAGGTGCAGATAACCAAAAGCATAGACCTGTAATGATACACAGAGCACCTTTTGGATCCCTAGAGCGATTTGTTGCAGTTTTGATAGAACATTGTGCCGGAAAATTTCCATTATGGTTAACTCCTACACAAGTAGCAATTTTGCCATTGAGTGAAAAATATAATGATTATTGCGAAAACCTTTCAAAATCATTAAAAAATTACGATATTCGCGCTCTTGTAGACGACAGAAACGAGAAAATTGGTAAAAAAATAAGAGATACGGAGTTAAATAAGACACCATATATGCTTATAATAGGAGAGCAAGAAGCCAATGATAACGTGGTTTCGGTAAGAAAACAAGGAGAGGGAGATTTAGGTAGTTTTTCATTAGAAAAGTTTGCCGAAATACTCAACCAAGAAATAGAAGAACAAATTAAATATTAACTAAAACTTAAGTACCATAGCTTTAAGAAATAACAATAGAGGAAGAAGGAGATTCGAAAAAAAGGAAGATCCGCACAAAATTAACGAAAGAATTCGCGCTAAAGAGCTGCGTCTTGTTGGTGATAATGTAGAACCTCAGGTAATAAGTCTTGAAAAAGCACTTAAACTTGCCGATAGTATGGAGTTGGATTTGGTAGAGATATCTCCAAATGCCAAACCTCCTGTGTGTAAAATAATTGACTATAAGAAATTCTTATATGATCAAAAGAAGAAACAAAAAGCTTTGAAGTCCAAGCAGACTAAAGTCGTAATTAAAGAAATACGATTTGGTCCTAATACGGATGATCATGATTTTAATTTTAAATTAAATCATGCAAAGAAATTTCTTTCTGAAGGTGCAAAGGTGAAAGCTTTTGTATTCTTTAAAGGAAGAACGATTGTCTTCAAAGAAAGGGGAGAAGTATTACTTCTTAAGTTCGTAGATGAACTGGAAGAGTACGGATTACCAGAAGCCATGCCAAAGATGGAAGGTAAAAAAATGATAGTAAACTTAGTTCCAAAGAAAAAATAACCATAAAAATTTTGACAGTATGCCAAAAATGAAAACAAAAGGAAGTGCAAAGAAGAGATTCAAATTAACTGCTTCCGGGAAAATTAAAAGAAAACATGCATTTAAAAGTCACATCTTGACTAAAAAATCGCACAAGAGAAAGAAAAACTTGACAAAAGCAACATTAGTAAATAAATCTGATGTAAAAAGTATCAAGCAACAATTGTGTATCTAATCATACACTAAATAGGTTTAACATTAACACCAAGTACTCAGTTTAAAATTTAAAGACTCGATAAGAGCACTGATTATTAAAAAAATTACAAAATGCCAAGAACGACATATAGCGTAGCTTCACGTAAAAGAAGAAAGAAAATTATCAAAGCAGCCTCAGGTTACTTTGGAAAAAGAAAGAATGTATATACTGTAGCAAAGAATGCAGTAGAAAAAGGGATGGGATATGCATACATCCACAGAAAGCAAAAGAAAAGAAATTTCAGAAAATTATGGATTCTTAGAATCAATGCAGCTGCAAGGTTGAATGGAATGAGTTACTCAACTTTTATGGGAGAGTTTAACAAATCTGGAATGGAAATGAACAGAAAAGTTCTTGCTGATTTAGCAATGAACCACCCAGAAGCTTTTAAAGCAGTAGTAGATAATTTAAAAAAATAAGGTTACCAATTTCTTTGGAACAGAAATTAAAAGTCCTTCTGAGTTAATTCTCAGAAGGATTTTTTTTGTGCTTATTTTTAATTTATAAACTAATTAAGCCCTATAATATTGGAAAGAATAGTGAGTGACTAATTTCAATAAACTTTACCTTTCTTGAAATGAATATTCCTATCTTTGTGACCAATTATGGCATCAAAAATTTTATATTATTTAGTACTTTTTCCAATTTCAATTTTACCATATTTTATCCTATACGGTATTTCAAATGTGATGTATTTTTTGTTGTATTATGTTATTGGCTATAGAAAAAAGGTAATACAAGAAAATATTTATTCTTCTTTTCCAGAAATGGACGATAAAGAGAAAAATAAAATTATAAAAAAATTCTATTTACACTTTTGTGATTTAGTAATTGAATCGATTAAAAACTTTACAATTTCTGAAAAACAAATTAGAAAACGTGTAATTTTTGAAAACTTAGATGTACTAAACTCCTTGTATGACAAAAATAGGAATGTAGTTTCTATGACTAGCCATTACGGTAATTGGGAACTTTTAGCCACTTCTATTGGTGACATTTCGAAACACAAACAACATGGCATATACAAACCTCTAAAAAGTGAATTGTTTGATGTGAAGATGAAACAAGCTAGAGAGAAATTTGGATTGGTTATGTTTCCAATGGCCGATACAATCAAGTATTTTAAGAAAAAATACGAAGAGCCAGTCTCTATATTTTTTGCTTCGGATCAATGGCCCTCTAATCCTAAAAGAGCATTTTGGACCAAGTTCCTGGGAAAAGATACTCCTGTACTTTTTGGTGCAGAACAATATGCAACACTTTTTGATTACTCAGTAGTGTATTGTGAAATGATAAAAGTGAAAAGAGGTTATTATTCCGTTAATTTTAAGCTCTTGGCAGAAAATCCTAAAGATTTAAGTAAAGGAGATATAACAAATTTGTATATTAAAGAATTAGAAAAAACAATTAAAAAAGATCCAAGTCAATGGCTTTGGTCTCACAAAAGATGGAAACGAACAAAAGAAGAAGTGTTTAATGAAAAAAAAGCTTAATACATTGCTGACAAAGGTCTTTTATTATCTTATAATAATTCCATTGTCTCTACTTCCTTATTTTATATTGTATAGAATATCAGATTTTTTATTCTTACTAATGTATTATGTTGTAGGATACAGAAAAAAAGTAATTACCGATAATATTACCAAAAGTTTTCCTGATGAGTCACCAGAGGAAGTTACAAAGCTGGTTAAGAAATTCTATAAGCATTTTTGTGATTTAATAATTGAGGCAATAAAGAACTTTACGGTATCTGAAAAACAAATTAAGAAAAGAGTGCGTTTTACAAATGTAGATTTGCCTGATACTTTATTTGATAAAGGAAAATCTATCGTAACAATTGGTGGTCATTATGGAAACTGGGAAATGTTTGCAATAGCAGCTGGAAATGTAATGAAACATGAACAATATGGAATTTATAAACCACTTAGTTCAAAGTTTTTTGACAAGAAAATGAAATCTAGCCGTGGTGCATTTGGAATGAAAATGATTCCTATGAAGGAAACCAAATCTTATTTTTTGGCAGAACATAAAGAACCTATTTCAGTTATTTTTGGATCAGATCAGTGGCCTTCTAATGCTACAAGAGCTCATTGGACTACTTTCTTGGGAAGAGAAACTCCATTTTTGTATGGTGCAGAAAAATATGCTAAAGATTTTGATTGGCCAGTTGTGTATTGTGAAATACTAAGAGAAAAAAGAGGTCATTTTAATGTGAAATATCATTTACTAACCGAAACTCCCAATGAATTGGCAAAAGGAGAAATAATAGAAATGTTTGTGAAGAAATTGGAAAAAACAATTGAATCGGACAAAGCTTATTGGTTGTGGTCACACAGAAGATGGAAACGTACTAAAGAGGAAGTATTTAGGGAAGAGAATCAATAGATTTAAAAATAGGGTACATTATTATAATTAATAGTACTCTAATTAGTTAAGAAGAATATACAATGAATAAAACTCCATTAGCAGAACGATTAAGACCAACTTCTTTAGAGACTTATATAGGTCAAGAACAGTTGATAGGGGAAGATGCATCTTTACGAAAAGCGATTAAAACAGGTTTTATACCATCTATTATTCTGTGGGGACCTCCTGGAGTAGGAAAAACTACTTTGGCCAATATTATAGCCAATACTCTAAAACGACCTTTTTATACTTTGAGTGCCATAAACTCTGGGGTAAAAGACATTAGAGAAATTATTGAAAGAGTGAAGAATCAAGGAATGTTTGGAGGAAACAATGCCATTCTTTTTATTGATGAAATTCACAGATTTAGTAAATCTCAGCAAGATTCCTTATTGGGTGCAGTAGAAAAAGGAACCATTACTTTGATAGGTGCCACTACTGAAAACCCCTCTTTTGAAGTTATTCCTGCACTTTTATCAAGAAGTCAGGTGTATGTTTTGGAACATTTTTCTAAACAAAACCTAGAAGATTTAATTCACAGAGCAGTAAGAGAAGATACCGTTCTTAAGGAGCAAAATATTGTCATAGAAGAAGTGGATGCACTAATTGGTTTATCTGGAGGTGATGCCAGAAAACTACTGAATTTACTTGAGTTAGTAATCAATAGCGTTCCGGAAGATAAAGTAGTTGTAAATGATGCACTTGTTCAGTCACTTATAAAGGATAAAACCTTGGTTTATGATAAGTCGGGAGAGCAACATTATGATGTGATTTCTGCATTTATAAAATCGATAAGAGGAAGTGATCCCAATGCAGCTTTGTATTATTTGGCAAGAATGATAGAAGGAGGTGAAGATCCTACTTTTATTGCTCGTAGGTTGCTTATTTTGTCTTCAGAAGACATAGGTAATGCAAATCCTACCGCTTTAATAATGGCAAATAATTGTTTTGCTGCAGTAAAAATTATAGGATTTCCCGAATCTAGAATAATCCTTTCGCAATGTGTCACTTACTTGGCTTGTTCGGCAAAAAGTAATGCGGCATATTTGGCCATAGGACAAGCACAAGCTTTGGTAAATGAAACAGGTAATCTTCCTATTCCATTGCACCTAAGAAATGCCCCTACCAAACTAATGAAGGAACTCAATTATGGGAAAGGATATCAGTATTCTCATAATGATCCGTCTATCTTGAATGAACAAGAATTTATGCCCGAAGAGATTGCAGGAACTACTTTGTTTAATCCAGGTAA
>CAXIAX010000057.1:0-17184 GCA_964021785.1 uncultured Flavobacteriales bacterium | reverse complement strand
GGTGGCGGATCAAATGATTTTTCATCTACAGTAAATAAATACTCCATATTGTAAAAAGCTTGAAGCAACACGCTAATAATACCATAGTTTTTTTTCCCTGGCTTTGCCATTACTTTTTCCACTACTTCTTTTTGAAACATTCCAACCACATCAGAAACTAAATCTCTGTTATCAAATATTTTTGTTAAAATTTGAGCTGAAATAAAATAAGGAAAATTCCCAATGAGGCTAAATTCTTTTCCCTCATTTAAAGTTGCCAAATCTAATTTAAGAAAGTTAAAATCTACAATATCTAATTCAGGATAATTTTCACGTAAATAAGTGATAGATTCTCCATCCACTTCTATGACAGAAAAAGGATGTTTTTTATCTATCAAATACTTGGTAATTGCTCCCATTCCTGGTCCAACCTCTACCACCTTCGATACATTTTCAAAATCATCTACGGTATTGGCAATGGTAATGCACACATTTTCATCTTTTAAAAAATGTTGTCCTAAATATTTTTTAGCTTCTACTTCTCTGTTATTCCCTTTCATATAACGATAGTACTCATAATTCCATTTATCTACAAATAAAACCTCTTGTCCTTTATATTTAATTATTCCAATTCAAATTTATACATTTGATTCAAAATAAGATAAACCATGAAAAAAATAACTCTATTAGTAGCCTGCCTGACAATGATAGGCTCCTCTTTTGCTCAAAAGAACAAAATTGAATTTAAGGAATTTGACCTAGATAATGGTCTTCACGTGATTCTTCACCAAGACAACTCTACACCAATTGTAGCGGTAAGTGTTTTGTACCATGTGGGGTCTAAAAATGAAGTAACTGGAAAAACTGGTTATGCTCACTTTTTTGAACATTTAATGTTTGAAGAATCTGAAAACATTGCAAGAGATGAGTATGCAAAAATTGTACAATCTGTAGGAGGAACAATTAATGCTTATACTTCTAGTGATAAAACTTATTACCACTGTGTACTTCCTTCAAACCAATTAGAATTAGGAATATGGATGGAAAGTGAAAGAATGCTTAACGCAAAAATCACTCAAGCTGGTGTAGATAACCAAAGAGAAGTTGTGAAAGAAGAAAAAAGAACTTCGGACAACAGACCTTATTCTAGCTGGTACCCAGAAATTGCCAAAAGAATGTATAAAGGAACAAATTACGAATGGACTCCAATTGGTTCTTTTGATGATTTGAATGCTGCTTCTATTGCAGATTTTCAAGCTTTTTATGATCAATATTATGTGCCAAACAATGCTACTTTAGTAATTACAGGAGATATAAACGAAAAAGATGCTGAAACATACATCAACAAATATTTCTCAAGTATTCCTAAAGGAGCTTCTACAATTGCAAGACCTGTTGTAACGAATGAATTATTAACTACACCTATTGTAGACTCTGTGTATGATAACATTCAATTGAAAGCAGTTTTTCAAGCTTACAAAGTGCCAAAACAAGGAACTAAAGATGCTTACGCATTGGATATGTTATCTACCTTATTATCTAACGGAAAAAGTTCTAGATTAAATGTAGCTCTTAAAGAAGAAAAGCAAATGGCTGTGCAAGTAGCTGGTTTTTCTATGAGTTTTGAAAGTGGAGGATTCTTTGCAACTTTAGGATTTCCTAACCAAGGGTACACTGCATCTGACGTGAGAGAAGCTATTGTAAAAGAAATTGAAAAAGTACAAACTGAATTAATTTCTGAAAAAGAATTTCAAAAAATTCAAAATATTACTGAAAACAACTTTGTAGGAAGTAACTCAAGAATGGCAGGAATTGCAGAAAGCTTAGCTGATTACCACATGATGTTTGGGAGTGCAGATTTGATTAATACAGAATTAGAAAAATACAAAGCTGTAACAAGAGAAGATATTATGAGAGTGGCTAAAACTTATTTGATACAATCGAATAGTGTTACCCTTTATTACCTTCCAAAGAAATAAATTTCTCATTTAATACAATTTTTAAAAATAAGACTATGAAAAATATAATTATATCAGCTCTTGCTCTATTTACATTGGGAGCGTGTAGCACAACTTCTACTCCACTCGACAGAAGTGTAAGACCTGCCGCTTCAAAAGCTAAGGCCTTACAAATTGGAGACCACAAAGAATTCACATTAGAAAACGGAATGAAAGTTTATGTGATTGAAAACCACAAATTGCCAACAGTTTCATTCAACTTATCGTATGATATTGACCCAATAGTAGAAGGCGACAAAGCTGGATACACATCTATGGTAGGAGATTTGATGGAAGCTGGAACAAAAAACAGAACCAAAGAAGCTTTGAACGAAGAAGTGGATTTTATGGGAGCAAACATGGGAGTTTATAGCTCTGGAGCTTATACTTCTGGTTTATCAAAGTATAACGATAAATTGATGGATATTCTTGCTGATGTTACTTTAAACCCTGTTTTTCCTGAAGATGAATTGAGTAAAAAAGTACAAGAAGCTATTACTGGACTTAAATCAAGTTCTACCAATGCTGACGCAATAATGGGGAATGTAAAATCATTAGTACTGTATGGAAAAGGACATCCTTATGGAGAGTTCATGACAGAAGCAGCTTTGAAAAACATTACACTAGAAGATTGTAAGGCTTATTACAATACTTATTTCAAACCAAACAATGCTTTACTTACAATTGTAGGAGACATTACTAAAGAAGATGCTGAGAAATTGGCTAATAAATATTTTGGTGAATGGAAAAAAGGAACTGTACCAACTCATGCATACTCTAAGCCAACTGAACCAGCAAAGACTCAAGTGTATGTAGTAAATAAAGAAGGTGCTGTACAATCTAATATTCAAATAAGCAACTTAGCAGAAATCAAATTAGGAGACAAAGATTATGAAGCTGCACAAGTATTCAATCAAATATTTGGAAGTGGATTTGCTGGAAGACTATTCCAAAACTTAAGAGAAGACAAAGAATACACTTATGGTGCTTATGGAGGAATAAGAGCTAACAAATTAATTGGAAACTTTTCTTCTTCTGCTAAAGTGAGAAACGAAGTAACTGACAGTGCTATTGAACAATTCTTATATGAAATAAACAAAATAAGAGACGAAGAAGTAGGTGCAGAAGAATTACAAAATGCAAAAAACTACATTGCTGGAACATTTGCTCAATCACTAGAAAGCTCTAGAACAATCGCAAGATTTGCTGCTAACATTGACGAGTACAAATTGGATAAAGATTATTTTAAAGATTACTTGAAAAGAATAGATGGAGTAACTGCTGCAGACATCAAAAGAGTTGCAAACACTTACATGAAACCAAACAACATCAACATTATTGTTGTAGGAGAAGCAAGCGAAATTGGAGAAAAACTAGCACGTTTTGGTGAGTTAACTTACCTAGATATTGAAGGAAACAAAGTAGCTGCACCTAAAAAAGCTGGTGCAATTGAAGCAGGAGTTACTGCTGAAACTGTAATAGCAAATTACATAAAAGCTGTTGGTGGAAAAAGTAACATTATTGCTGTAAAAACTATGAAAGGTGAATACACTACTAAAATGCAAGGAATGGATATCGTAATGACAAATTACTTTGCAGCACCAAACAAAACTAAATCAGAAATTAAAGTTGTTCAAATGAACATGGTTGTTCAAGAGATGATCTTTGATGGTAAAAACTCTAAAATGTTGGCACAAGGACAAAACGTTCCCGTACCAGCAGACAAGAACAAAGATACAGAAGTAGATAGCTACATGATCCCTGAAATGGCTTACGACAAACTAAACGTAAAAACGAAATTAGCTGGAAGTAAAATGGTAAACGGAAGCAGTGCATACGAAGTAGAAACCACTTACCCATCTGGTAAAGTGAAATCTGTATTTTATGATGTAACATCTGGATTAAAAGTAAAAGAATCTTCAGTAGAAAAATCACCTCAAGGAGAAGTGAATATTGTACAAGAATATTCTGACTACAAAAAGGTTAACAATGTAATGATTCCTCACACAATGAAAGGAAGCCAAGGTCCACAAAAAATGGATTTCAAATTGGAAAAAGTTGAAATAAATAAAACGTTAAGTGACGATTTATTTAAAATCTAAGAATTAGATTAAACCACTAAAAAAGCCGACTAAATTAATTTAGTCGGCTTTTTTTATGTTAATATATTTCGTACTTTCAATACAGAAAATACAGAAATCATGCTTCAAACACTCGACCTCGAAAAAATAATATTCCTAGATATTGAAACAGTTCCATTGGAATATAATTTTAAAGATTTACCAAAAAAAACGATTGATCTTTGGGATAAAAAGACAAAGTACATTCAGAAATATCAAGAAATAAATGCCGAAGAAGCTTACAGCAAATCTGGGATTTATGCCGAGTTTGCAAAGATCATTTGTATATCTGCTGGGTATTTTCACAAAGAAGGAAAAGAACTGAAACTGAGAATAAAATCATTTTATGGAGATGATGAAAAAAAAATCTTAACTGACTTCCACTCTCTATTAAATAAAACTTTGAAAGAAAATTATATGCTTTGCGCACATAATGGTAAAGAATTTGACTTTCCTTTTCTAGGAAGAAGAACCTTAATTAATGGATTAAAATTACCCAGCCAATTGGACATTGCAGGAAAAAAACCTTGGGAAATTTTACATCTTGACACCATGGAATTATGGAAGTTTGGTGATTACAAGCATTACACTTCTTTAGAATTATTGGCTCATGTTTTTAATATTCCATCACCCAAACAAGATCTGGATGGATCTATGGTTTCAAAAACATATTACGAAGATAAAGACCTAGAAAGAATAAAAGAATATTGCCAAAATGATGTGGTTACTATTGCTCAACTTTTATTGAGATACAAAGGAGAAACAATAATTGACGATAAAAACATTGAAATTATTGAATAAAACTTACCCCAATAGTAGAATATTAGGCGTAAATTCGCAAAAATTAAATTGACAAAATTATGAGCTTTTGGAAAAGAATTAGAATATACGCAATCGGATTTGGCTTAGGTTTACTAATGACTTCTTATTTTTTTGGAGACAGAGGAGGATGTAATATTTTTCCTGGAAATGATGTGAAGAAAAACATCATGACAACCAAGTTCAACACTAGTGAATACCTTGATTGCATGCTAGTTTGCAATGATTTTAATTCTGATTTAATTGTAAAAATAGTAACCGAAGGAGATGTTTACTTCAAAGAAAGTAATACAAAATCTAACCCTCGAGAGTACGTATTAAAACTAGATGGAAAGAAATTAGTTTTTGGGGTAGACCCCTCTCATTATGAGCCTACTTTTATCATTGATGATTTTGAAAAAGCCTGTGCACAATGTGATTCTCTCTCAAAAGAACTAAGCAGAAACATAAAATTACCCTTCGCCAAAAAATGATAAATTGTGTTAAAACTATGTAATTATCATAGTCATAACTTTCATACCTCAATAATTCTTATCATTTTCGCGTATTATAAATAAAAATGTCTACACAAAACTCAAATACTAGCAATTCGCCAAGTCATGTTGCCATCATAATGGATGGGAACGGAAGATGGGCAAATAACCACGGAAAAGACAGACTTCATGGTCATAATAGTGGAGTTAGCTCTGTAAGAGAAGTGCTAAAAGCCGCACAAAAAAACGATATTGATTATTTAACTCTCTATACTTTTTCTACAGAAAACTGGAACAGGCCTAAAGAAGAAGTAGATGGATTGATGAATTTATTTGCAAAAACAATTGCAAATGAAATTGAAGAACTACACAAGAATAAAGTAAAAATAAACTTTATTGGGAATACTAACCTATTGCCATCCTTTGCCAAAGAAGCATTATTATCTGCCTCTAAATACACTGAAAACAACACAGGTATAGTTTTAACTTTGGCATTAAGCTATAGTTCTAGATGGGAAATACTAGAAGCTACAAAACAGATTGCCTTAGAAGTGAAGAACGGAAACTTATCTCCTGAAGAAATTACAGAAGAAGTTTTTAGCAGTAAATTAAGTACAGCTGGAATACCGGATCCAGAATTAATTATAAGAACAAGTGGAGAATACAGAATTAGCAACTTTTTGCTTTGGCAAATAGCTTATTCTGAATTTTATTTCACTGATACACTTTGGCCAGATTTTACCGAAGAAGAATTTAACAAAGCAATAAACTCTTTCCAGAACAGAGAACGTAGATTTGGTAAAACAGGTTCGCAAATCAAGGAATTAGCTAAATAACACAATAAATTACATGAAATTAATTTTTAAAATACTCCTTTTATCAATCTTTATGGTTGCTGAAGGTCATGCACAAGAATTTGGGTTTTCATCTTCTCAAATTGATTATGCAAGTCCAAAAAAATACGAGATAGGAGGAATAACCGTAGATGGAGCTATTATCACAGATGTGGAAAGAATTATCTCTTTTTCTGGCTTAAGACGAGGAAAAGAAATTACAATTCCAGGAAGTGACATTTCATCTGCAATAAAAAGATTGTGGGATGTAAACAATTACTCAGACATTAATATCTATGCAGAAAAGATTACTGGAAATGTTATTTTCCTAAAAATTTCTTTGAAAGAGAGAAACAGAATGTCTCGATTTCAATTAAAAGGAATTACTAATTCACAGGCAAAATCATTGAGAGAAAATCTTGATTTGTACAGTGGAAAACTAATTACTGAGAGTTTATTAGACAACACTAAATATATATGTAAAGATTATTTTGTAGAAAAAGGATACCTAAATACTAATGTAAACATTACAAGTTTTCCTGATACTTCAGTAAATAATGCTCAAATATTAGTTATCAATATTGATAAAGGTGAAAGAATTAAAATAAATAAGATAACAATAGACGGAAACAATGCTATTGAGAAAACGAAATTTCCTCTAAGTTTAATTAAGAAAGAAACTCAAGTTCTTTCTGATGCAAAAATAAAAAGATCATTTAAAGAAACTAAAGAAAGAAGATGGTGGAGGTTTTGGAAGAGATCTAAATTCATTGAAGACAGTTATGACACCGAAAAACAAACAATAATCGCTAAATACAATACAAAAGCGTATAGGGATGCAGCTATTACATTTGACACAGTATACACAAACGACCCTTCTTCTATCAATATTGAAATTAAAGTTAAAGAAGGGCATAAATACTATTTCAGAAACATAAACTGGATAGGAAATACAAAATATAGAACAGGACAACTGGATACCATCCTAGGGATAAACAAAGGAGACGAATACAACAAGATGAAACTTGAGTCTAACCTATTCATGAGCCAAACAGAATTAGATGTAAGTTCATTATACATGGACCAAGGACACTTATTTTTTCAGGTAACACCAGTAGAGAAAACAGTAGAAAACGACTCTATAGATATTGATATTATAATTTACGAAGGAAAAATTGCAAGGATTGGTGATGTAATCATAAATGGAAATACAAAAACCAATGACCATGTAATAAGACGTGAGCTTAAAACTAAGCCTGGTATGATTTTCAGTAGAGCAGATATTATCAGGTCTCAAAGAGAATTGAGTAACTTAGGATATTTTGATCCAGAAAGAATGGGAGTAAATCCAATTCCTAACCCTGAAGATGGGACTGTAGATATAGAATATACTGTAGCTGAAAAACCATCTGATCAAATAGAATTATCTGGAGGATGGGGAGGAAGCCAATTTGTAGGTTCGTTAGGACTTTCATTTACCAACTTCTCTATGAAAAACTTTTTTGACAAAGACTCTTGGTCACCATTACCAACTGGAGATGGTCAGAGGTTAAGTTTAAGAGGGTCTGCCAATATTTATTTCCAATCATTAAGTTTATCATTTACTGAGCCTTGGCTTGGAGGAAAAAAGCCTACATCATTTAGTTTTAATGCATATTATTCTTTACAAAAACTAGATGCTACAAAGCGTAGTGATCCTAACACGAGAATATTTGATGTGGTAGGAACAGCAATTGGAATTGGGACAAGACTTAAAAACCCAGATGATTTCTTTACGGCATACGGAGAATTAGGATACGAATACTATACATTAAGAAACTACAACTTGGTGGATGATTTCTCTAATGGATTTGCAAACAACTTGAGTTTAACTCTTAAAGTTTCTAGAAATTCTGTAGATCAACCAATCTACCCAAGAAGTGGATCAGAAATTACTTTATCTTTCAAAACAACTGCACCCTACTCTATGTTTGATGGAAGAGATGATTACAGTGATTTATCAAACCAAGAGAAATTTAAATGGATTGAATACAACAAAATTAAATTCATCACTAAGTGGTACACACCAGTATCTAAAGATAAAAAACTAGTCCTTCACTCAAGTATTGGATTTGGATTCTTAAACCCATGGAGCAAAGAAAAAGGAGTTTCGCCATTTGAACGTTTTTATTATGGAGGAAGTGGACTTACTGGATATAGACTAGCAGGAAGAGAGTATATTGCTCTTAGAGGATACGAAGATAACTCTATCTCATCTACAGAAGGTGATGCATTAATTACTAAATACAAAGTAGAATTACGATACCCTATTTCACTTAACCCAAGTGCTACAGTATTTGCACTTGCATTTGGAGAAGCTGGTAACTCTTGGAACAGCTACCAAGATTACAATCCGTTTGAAGTGAAGAAATCGGTGGGGGTTGGTTTAAGATTATTCTTACCTATGTTTGGACTAATTGGACTGGATTACGGATGGGGGCTAGACCCTTTAACTCCAGACAATTCAGGGTACAATGCTGCAATACATAGCCCAGGTAATTTCACACCTCAAGGACAGTTCCATTTCACGATTGGCATGAATATTGGAGAGTTGTAGTCAAATGAACAAAGCCACATGGTAATAGTTTCATTTATTTGATATTAAAACTTAAATTTGCACCAGTACAAAAAACAAAACACTATGAAAAAGATAATTTTAACTTTAGCCATTGCTTTATTTTCTGTAGCAACCTTTGCACAAAAATATGCTTACGTAGATACCGATTATATTCTAAAAAATATACCAGAATACATCACTGCTCAAAAAACATTGGATGATTTATCCGAAAAATGGGAAGCTGATATAGAAAGTAAAAAAAGCGTAATCAATAAAAAATACCAACAATATCAGGCAGAAGAATTATTATTGCCAGAAGATATGAAAAAGAAAAAAAGAGAAGAAATCTTTACATTAGAAGATAACTTATCTAAATTTCAACAAGACAAGTTTGGTGTAGAAGGAGAATTATTTCAAAAAAGAAAAGAATTAATAGAACCAATTCAAAACAAAGTATACAATGCAGTAAAAGAATTAGCTTCTGTAGGAAATTACTCTTTCATCTTTGATAAAGCAAATCAAAGTAATATCTTGTATGCCGATTCAAAATTGGATAAAAGTCAAAGGATACTTAAAAACTTAGGATACTAATAGAAAAAACAAATAACAATAAACAATACAATTACACAATGAAAAAAATTATCGCAATATTAGCTGTAGCTCTTTTAGGATTTACAAGTGCAGCAACTGCTCAAAAATACGGACACATAAACGCTCAAGAATTATTAATTGCTGTACCTGGTTATGAAGACTCTAACAATGAGATGGAAAGATACAGAAACAGTAAAGTAAACGAATTAAAGGACATTCAAAATACTGTACAAAAAAGATATACGGAGTACATTGCTGCCAAAGAAACTTTATCTAAAACGATTCAAGCATCTAGAGAAAAAGAAATTACTGAATTACAAAATGCAGCAATAGAATTTGAACAAGGGTTACAAACTAAAATTCAAGCTAAACAACAAGAATTGATGGAGCCTCTTTTAAATCAATTACAAGAAGCAATTAAGACTGTTGGTAAAGCAAATGGATATGCTTACATATTTGATATCACTCAAGGTACTGTTGTGTATTTTGATGGAGGAAATGATGTAACTCCATTGGTTATTGCTGAACTTAAAAAAGGAAATACAACAACAAGTACTCCAGCAGCTCCAAAAAAATAATTAAAACAAACTTTATTTACAAAACCTCTTATCCTTTTGGATGAGAGGTTTTTTTCTGCTATTTTTTTACCTAAATTTGATTATAAACTAAAACCGAATGTCTAATCCTCTTCTTTCTACATCTATTGAATACCTGAAAGGTGTAGGGCCAAAACGTGCCCAAATTTTGAAGAAAGAATTAAGTATTCATACGTATGGACAACTGATAAATCATTTCCCTTTTCGATACATTGATAGATCAAAAATTCATAAAATTAAGGACATAAGATCCTCAGAAGCTCACATTCAACTAAAAGGAAAGATTGTAAGAGTATCTGAAGCTGGAGTAAAACAAGCTAAGCGACTAATTGCTTATTTGCAAGATGATACAGGAGAAATAGAACTAGTATGGTTTAAAGGCGCTAAATGGGTAAAACCAAAACTAATTATTGGAAAAGAATTTATCGTCTTTGGTAAGCCAACACAATTCAATAATTCATATAATTTGGTACATCCAGATTTTGAAGAGAAACCAATGGCAAATGAACAAGTTGCCATGTTGCAACCTGTTTACCATTCTTCTGAAAAAGCAAACGCCACAGGACTAAATACAAAGGGAATTGAAAAATTAACGAAAACAATTGTTCCCTTACTTAAAAATAATATTCCAGAAACACTTTCTCATTCCTTAGTTCAGGAATTAAAATTGATGCCTAGAGAAATTGCTTATCAGCAAATTCATCATCCTAGTAGTGTAGAGTATTTAAAAAAAGCAATTTTTCGTTTGAAGTTTGAAGAATTCTTCTTTTTACAATTGAGAATTTTAAAACAAAAAGTAGTTCAACAGAAAAAACTGAAAGGTTTCGTTTTTGGGAAAGTTGGGGAAAGCTTCAATGAATTTTACACTAAAAAACTCCCCTTTGAACTTACTAATGCTCAAAAAAGAGTAGTAAAAGAAATAAGGCAAGATCTTGGAAGCGGAAAACACATGAACCGACTTTTGCAAGGTGATGTGGGAAGTGGAAAAACCTTGGTTGGATTATTAGCTATGTTACTAGCAAAAGACAATGGATATCAATCCTTATTAATGGCACCTACAGAAATTCTTGCTACACAGCATTTTACTACGATCTCCAAGTATTTGGAAGGAACTGGAGTTACATCTGCCCTACTTACAGGCTCATCTAAAGTAGCAGAAAGAAGAGTTATTCATGAGCAACTTTTATCAGGAGATCTAGATATCCTTATTGGTACCCACGCTTTATTAGAAGATATTGTTCAGTTCAAAAACTTAGGGTTGTCCATCATAGATGAACAACACAGGTTTGGTGTAAAACAAAGATCTAAACTTTGGCAAAAAAACACAATCCCACCCCACATTTTAGTGATGACTGCCACACCCATTCCAAGGACATTAGCAATGACAGTGTATGGTGATTTAGATATATCTGTAATAGATGAATTGCCTCCTGGCCGAAAAGAAGTTACAACCATTCATAAATTTGATAAAGACAGGTTATATGTTTTTAATTTTATGGAAAAACAAATTGCCGAAGGTAGACAAGTATATGTTGTATATCCATTGATTGATGAATCGGAACATCTAGATTTTAAAGACTTGATGGACGGCTACGAAAGTATGGCACGAAGATTCCCATTACCAAAATACAAATTGAGTATTGTACATGGTAAAATGAAAGCAAAGGACAAGGAATATGAAATGCAACAGTTTGCAAAAGGACTTACTCAAATTATGGTAGCTACTACAGTAATAGAAGTAGGAGTAAACGTTCCCAATGCTACGGTAATGGTAATTGAAAGTGCCAATAAATTTGGGTTATCACAGCTTCATCAATTACGTGGCCGTGTTGGAAGAGGATCAGACAAATCGTATTGTGTACTCATGACAGACTATAAATTATCACCTACTGCAAAAACAAGGATAGAAACCATGGTACGAACAACAGATGGTTTTGAAATAGCAGAAGAAGATTTGAAACTTAGAGGACCAGGAGATATAATGGGTACTCAACAAAGTGGAATTTTAGACCTTAAATTAGGCGATTTAATAAAAGATAGCAAAATGGTAGCGGCTGCAAGAAATTATGCCGCAGAACTTCTTAAAAAAGATCCTGAGCTAACTTTACAAGAGCATTACCTAATCAGAATGAGATTGGCTGAGCTAATTAAGAAAAAACCTAATTGGGGCAGGATTTCTTAGTGGATTCTTTTAATAAAAGAATTATTTCAATTTTCACTTAAAAATCTATTATAAATTCATAGATTATTCCAATAAATAAAATTAAAAAGGGAAGCGTCAAAATCATCCAATCTTGAACAATTGCATTTAACTTACTTTTTTTGTAAGTAATATTATTCCAATTCTTATTTTTAAAATAGAACAAAAAATAAGTTAAAAGACTAGCTACACTATAAGTAAATATGTACAGAGTTAGTGTATCAATTTCTTCAAAATTTTGATAGAAAAATGGCAAAATAAAGGACAACAATGTAAATTGAATACAGACAAAAAAACTAATCATGTAAATTGATGAATAAATAACTTCATCTTTTCCATAATCTATAGCTCTAATATTTACACGATAAAACAGGAAGTGTAGAAAAAACATAGTTTTAGAGTAATTCAAAAAAAAAGCCACTCTTTTCAGAATGGCTTTAATCAATTATATTTTAATTTAGTGAGCAACCTCACCTTCTTTCAAAGGAACTGTTTGCGGTACAAAATCTTCTTCATGATCAGGGTTACTGTAATCGTAAGGCCATCTGTGTACAATTGGTAAATCACCAGGCCAGTTACCATGACCCATTTCTACTGGTGTAGTCCATTCCAATGTGTTAGATTTCCAAGGATTTTGAGTAGTCTTTCTTCCTGCATAAATACTATAGAAGAAATTGAAGAAGAAAATCAGCTGAGCTAATCCTCCAATGATAGCAAATATTGTAATTACTTCATTCAAATCTTGCACGTGATCCAAGAATGCAAACTCAGTGTTTGAATAATATCTTCTTGGTGCTCCTGCCAATCCAACAAAGTGCATTGGGAAGAATACTCCATAACCTGATACTATAGTCATCCAAAAGTGAGCAAAACCTAATTTTTTATTCATCATCTTACCATACATTTTTGGGAACCAGTGATAAACACCTGCAAACATTCCAAAAATAGCTGATAGTCCCATTACAATATGGAAGTGAGCCACAACAAAGTAAGTATCATGTACTGGAATATCAAGTGTAGCATCTGCTAAGATAATACCAGTTAATCCACCTGTAATAAATGTAGATACTAATCCAATAGAGAACAACATAGCTGGAGTATAACGAATGTTACCTTTCCAAAGTGTAGTAATGTAGTTAAATGCTTTTACAGCAGAAGGAATAGCAATCAACAATGTTGTAAATACAAATATTCCTCCAATGAATGGATTCATCCCTGTAATAAACATATGGTGACCCCATACGATAAATGATAAGAAACCAATAGCTAAAATTGAACCAATCATTGCTCTATATCCAAAAATTGGTTTTCTTGAATTAGTAGATACTATCTCAGAAGTAATTCCTAATGCAGGTAACAAAACGATATATACCTCTGGGTGACCTAAGAACCAAAATAAATGTTGGTATAATATTGGACTTCCTCCAGAAGCATCTAATGCTTCTCCTCCAATAAATATATCAGACAAATAGAAACTAGTTCCAAAAGTTTTATCCATTAACAATAACAATACTGCTGATACTAAAACTGGGAAAGAAAGTACACCTAGAATAGCTGTTACAAAGAATGCCCAAATAGTAAGTGGCAATCTTGTCATTTTCATTCCTATTGTTCTTAAGTTAATGATAGTAACTATATAGTTAAGAGCTCCAATTAAAGAAGAAGCAATGAACAATGTCATAGAAGTTAACCATAAAGTCATTCCTAATCCTGAACCAGGAATAGCTTGCTCTAATATACTTAATGGTGGGTAAACTGTCCATCCTGAAGAAGCTGGACCACTTTCTATCATTAAAGAAAATACCATGATTACACTTGATAATAAAAAGAACCAAAATGATAACATGTTCAAGAATCCTGAAGCCATATCTCTTGCTCCAACTTGTAGCGGAATAAGTAAGTTACTAAAAGTTCCACTTAGTCCTCCTGTTAATACAAAGAATACCATGATAGTACCATGTATCGTTACAATTGCTAAATATCTGTCTGGCTTTAATAAACCATCAGTTCCTAAATAACTATCTCCCAAAAAGAATTTCATTGCTTGAAACTCTTCATCTGGCCATGCTATTTGTAATCTAAATAAAACAGATAATATCACTGCTATTATTCCCATAAACATTGCTGTTAATAAGAACTGTTTAGATATCATCTTATGATCCTGACTAAATAAAAATTTAGTTATGAAACTCTCGTGATGGTGATGCCCTTCTTCGTGTGTGTGTTCTGCCATTTCTCTCTTTATAAATCTATTATACTGAAAATTTAATTCTAACTATTCTTTTAGTGTGATACAACTGTTTCGTGTGCTGTAACTGCCGTATCAGAAACTACAGTTGCTGCTGGTGTTTCTACCACTTCATTAACTAAACCAGCTAACTGAGCAAAAGTTTTAGTTTCTTTTTGTTTGTTATACCATGCATCAAATTCTGCTTGAGTATCTACTACTACAATATTCATTTGCATATTGTAATGAGAACCTCCACAAATTTTATTACATAATAATAAATAATTGAAATCTACCTCTTCCTTCCCTTCTGCAACTCTCTTTTCATTAGTTTTTTTGTACTGAGCAATAACTTCAGGGTTCTTTCTCATTTCTGCAGTAGAAATTGTTGGTTTAAAAGATAATCTTGTTGTCATCCCTGGAACACAGTTCATTTGTGCTCTAAAGTGAGGAAATAAGGCTGAGTGTATTACGTCTCTTGATCTAAATTTAAACTCATAAACTTTATCTTTTACTAAGTAAAGTTCTTTTACAATTATATCATCATTAGCAGCAAGATTGCTCTCTGGAGTTTGTACTTTTCTCAAAGGAGTCATTCTTATCAACTGACGATTAAGTCTAGCTACTTTATCTTTCATTTCAGCTAATTGATCGTCTGGAGTTAAATCTCCTTCCGCTTCAATAGTAGCTTCAATTTTCTTTATTTCTTCTTTCCATGCTAATTCTTTAGCATCAATAAGATCTGTTGTAACTATTCCCAATGGGTTATTAGATTCTATAACTTTAAAATCTGTATTTCCTAAAGTATTATCATCTCCAGAATATCTAACTGTCCAATCAAATTGTTTAGCATAAATTTCTATCACTTGTGCATTTTCTGGCATAGCTGTAATTTTATTCCAAACCATCAAACCTGCAATAATAATACCTGCTAAAGTTACTGCTGGTATTACCGTCCAAAGAAGCTCTAATTTTGTAGAGTGTGAGAAGAAAACTGCTTTTCTTCCTTTCTTTTGGTGATACTTTATTGAGAAAACAAACAAAAGAGTTTGTGTTAAATAATATACTGTAATTAATATAATCCAGTTAATATCATACAAACTATCTATAGAGTTTCCATGCTCAGAGGCTGAGGGCCCAAGACCTGGACGAGCTCCATAAACAACAAACAAATAAGTCGAAGAAATCATTAATGCTAGATAAAACACTAACAACATCCCTGCATTGAACTTAGTTTCACCATCCGTTACATCAGCTTCATCTTTACCTCTCAATCTAGATGAATGCTCATATACCTTCATCAACTGAGCTGCAGTGATGATTACTAATACTATTACTATAATTATTAAAAATTTCATTTCTCTTTAATTTAATCTTGCTCTAAAAAATAATTTAATTCCTTTTTATCGTCTTTTTATTATGTATGCTGATGTAAGTTTTCATCTAAATAAGGATGATTCTTAACAAGCAATGGTGCTTTTGATAATGTTCTTAAGACTACAAAGATAAATAATCCTAAAAATGAAACAAACATTCCTACTTCAAGTAATCCAATAGACCAATGATCAAATACAGATCCTGGCATTACTAAGATGAATACATCTACCCAGTGGAATACAAATAGAATGGCTCCAATTATTAATATAGTTGGTTTACTTCTTTTCGCTTCTCTACTCATTAATAGTACAATTGGAATAACAAAGTTAACTGCAACAGTTGTCCATAAAATCCATTTGTAGTTACCAAATCTATCTAGGTAATAAGTTACCTCTTCTGGTATATCTGCATACCAAATCAACATAAATTGAGAGAAGAATAAATAGGTCCACAAGAAACTAATTGCAAACATCCATTTACCCATATCGTGTATGTGAGATTCATTAATAAATTCTACATATCCTTGCCCTTTTAACCAGAATACCAATAACAAGATAAAGATTGTAGCAGATACCCATATTCCTGAGAACACGAACCATCCAAATAATGTACTAAACCAATGTGTATCTATAGACATAATCCAATGCCAAGACATTACTGATGATAAGTAACCAAACAACACTAAGAACAATGCTCCTTTAGCAAAGTTTTTCATGTGTATTTTAGTTCCTCCTTCTAAATCTTCTTGTAATGATCTTTTTCTAAATCCTCTAGCAAACAATAAGAATACTGCGAAATAAATCACATTCATAAACCAAAAGAATCCTTGAGATAAGAAAGGTTTCTTATTTGCAATAATTGGATCGAAATGTGCATTTGTTGGGTCTGTCACTGCAGGATCCATCCAATGCCAAATGTGATTCCAGTGCATTGAACCTGCAAAGAAAACAAACACTAAAAAGATAGCTCCTACTGGAAGCCAACCAATAATTGCTTCTAAAATTCTTTTGTAAACAACTCCCCAACCAGATTCAGTTGCATATTGTAAAGCAATAAAGAATAATGCTCCTAATCCAATTCCGAAAAAGAAAAATGAATTAACTAATAAGTTAGACCAAGATCTTGCATGTCCAGTATCTGTAAAAGATCCTTCTTCATGTAAAATATGTTCTAATGTTTCAATTGGTGAATGATGAACAGCTCCATGAGAACCATGATCATCTCCATGAGCTTCGTCTCCGTGAGCATCATCATGAGAACCTTCAGTTTCCAAAGCGTGTGGAGTCAATAACATTTTAAATTCAAACTCATCATGATGAGCTGATTCTCCATGACCTTCTCCCGCATGGTGAGCAGTCATATCTTCAAAATCTACT
>CAXIAX010000056.1:0-17410 GCA_964021785.1 uncultured Flavobacteriales bacterium | reverse complement strand
GAAATATCTGCTTCAATTTCTTCTTCTGCCATTACCTCCATTTCTTCTACAGATACTGCCGTCTCAGTTTCTATTTCTTCATGCCTGTTTAAGTCCTTGTAAATTAATTCTTTTCTGTCTATTGGTTTTATAAATGAGGAGCTAAAAACAATGTTTAATTTTCTTCCAGAACTTCTTTCGTCATTAGCCATAATTGCAAGGCTATCTCTAGTCAATTTTATGATTCCAAACTGAAGAGTTATTTTCTCCATGGTAATAGAAATAGAATCCTTTCCGGTTTCTTCCCATGTCCCCAATACAGTTTTTATGTTTTTTCTAGACATATCTGTAAGAGAAAATGAATAATCTTTGTTGAATACGAAAATCGATCCTTGGGCTTTATCTGTTTTGTCCTTTCTGTTGTTGTATTTGTTTACTGAATATGCTTGAGCAACATACCATGTTTTGCATAGTTTATTTTTGCGAATAGCAACTGAAGTATCAAGCGTGTTGTTTGATGCTAATAGATTGTTATTCATTACAAATGAAAGGGCAAAAGCTAATAAGAGTATATTTTTCATTCGTAAATTTAATAAAAATATGACTCAATCTTTCAGGGAAGAATGGAAATGCGATTTAATTCATTTTATAACTAACAGAAAATTCTTGGTCTGTTTTGGATAAAACTAAATCCTTATCGTTTATTTGTTTAATTTGGAAAGTGGTGGTAATATTATTCATGGTTAGTAGAATGTCTTCTCCTTTTATTTGCCAAGTCCCTTGCTGTTTAATGCTATTTTCTGTTAATTCAAAAGTGTTGTTTTTCATAAATTTTAAAATAAAATTCATGTTAGTATGAACAGCTTTTTTTTCATTCTCCTTAATTTCAATAGAATTTAAATTCCATTTTTTTACTGTTATCCACTGTAAGTTGTGTAATTGAGCCTCACTTTTAGCTTTTTGTAAATTATTTGCAGATCGCATTGCATTCACATATTGAGGTGTATTTCTAAGAGTTTTAAGCTCTGTTTTGTCATTCTTTACACTCGTAGAAGTTTTGTCTTGAGAAATTTCATTAGTGATAGTTTCTGAGGGCGAAGAATTAAAAACAAAATGAAGTTTTACTCCGGGCTTATCTTTCTTTTCTCCGATAAGATATAAGTTGTTTTGAGTTAAAGTTTCTATCTCAAAATTTATTGTTTCTCCATTCAAATTAATTGAAATGGAGTTTGCATCTATTTCTTTCCAACTAGCTTCGGTTGTTTTAGAACTATTTGCCCCATTGGTTTTTATTAAAAGTAAATTATTCGAATCGAATGTGAAAGATGCTCCCTTCATAAACAAAGTATTATCGTCTTTTACTTTCCCAGATTCCATCTCATATGCCTTGGTTAAATACCAAGTCTTGTGTAGTTTTTTGTCGATTTTGACAAAAGAACTATCTACAACATTATTGTTGGCAATTAATGGGCTGTACCCAAAAGTACAGGCAAGGCTAAAAAGAATAATTGTTTTCATACACAAAGTTACAAATAATTCTTTTAATCCTCTGTTATGTAATCGGTTACTTTTTGTTTATTTGAATTATTCTACGTTAGATATAAAGTGCATTTCCATAGAAACTCCTTTATTTATCCCCGTAATTACTAGCATTTCCTTAGATATACTGAGGATTTCGAAGTTTATTGGAATCTCCTGAATAGTAAGGTTTAAGGTTTTGTTGTCATTAATTTTGTACTCGCCAGAAACAGAAAATTCACCAGATTCGTATATTTTTACTGTATTTCCTTTCTCAAATTTAAAAACTAGTGATTCTGTTTCATCAAAATTCTCCTTTTTTTCATTGCTATAAATGTATGCTTTGTTTAATTTCCAGCTATTAATTATTTGTTTAGCAACCGCTTCTTTGTTTTTTGAGTCAGATGATTTTTTAATTTGATCTGTTATATTTTCAATATTATTTTTCTCTACTTCATCAGAAGTAGATTTTGTAATTGGAGCAACATAATGAGAAGAAAGAGAAATGTGCATTATTTTAAAGGAATTTTCTTTGCCAATTAATTGCATGCTGTCTTCAGAAAAATAGTTTAGATAAAAGACAATAGGTTTATTGTCCAATTGAATTCTTACACTATCTTTTGCTACAAATTTCCAATTTCCTGTCTTTTCTCTTTTTCTTGATTTCATTTTCAATTCGAAAGAATGATCCGATTTAAATATGAATTCAGTCCCTTTTGCTTGCTGGGTCATGTTTTTAAATTCTCCTGATGTTTTTTCATCAATTGCATTTGTAACGTACCATGTCTTTGAAATTTTTTGTTTTAAAGAGCTATATTGTTGCGCTATTGAAATATAAGGAATTATACAACAGTAAAAAATGGTTAAGCTTAATTGGATTGTGTTTTTCATAGTTGTTTTAATTAGCTCTGTTTATTTCTTCGCTTCCTGCAGCACTTTTTTCTTGTTTTTGTTTCAGGTATTTGTTTCCAAAATTCCATTT
Organism: uncultured Flavobacteriales bacterium; assembly: GCA_964021785.1. Classification (GTDB taxonomy): domain Bacteria; phylum Bacteroidota; class Bacteroidia; order Flavobacteriales_D; family CAJJDF01; genus CAJJDF01. The sequence goes on along the minus strand of CAXIAX010000056.1, from coordinate 14,931 downwards.
TACTTTTAAGCTCACTACATTAACCAACCAAGTACTACTAATGGATGCATTCACATCTTGGTAAGCTATTTTAGAAGTATAGAATTTATTTAAAAAGTCGCTCCAGTTTGCAGAGATTGTTAATTGATCATCAAGCATTTTATACTCAGCACCCAAACTCATTCCGTACATACTTTCATAATCCATAATTCCTTCTAATCCTCCAGAGTTATACCAAGCGTTATATTCCAGTTCCAAATTTTTTGTTAAGCCATAAGACGCTTGAATAAATAATACTAAAGATGTTTTCTTTAATTTGTTGTTAGTAGTTGCCAATCCTGGATCTTCATATACATTATGAAACACCATTACTCCAGTGTATCCATTAACTTTAGGGATAAAACTAAGTGGTGCAAACAAGCTTGCTCCATATTTCTTTAGTGATTTTAAGTTTTTAGTTAGTGCATATCCTTCTCCTGTTGATGCATCTTGCTCTGTTACTAATGCCATTACATTTTCTGTTTTTGAATATTCAAGATTAAAGAAAGGTTGTTTCTGAAAAGTCAAGGATGCTTTGTAAGTATGCGCAATTTCTGGGCTAATGAATGGGTTTCCTCTTTCAAATGTTAATGGATCTACAAAATAGGTGTACGGATTAAGCGTGCTGTATGAGGGGCGATTTATCCTTTGACTATAAGCCAAAGCAACTCCCATTTTTTTACTAAAATTATAATTTAAAGCAAACGAAGGAAAAACTCTATCAATTACTCTTGTCATTGTAGTATCAAGATCTACTGCGTGTCCTTTGCTGTCACTTCTTTCCCATCTTAGTCCTGCGTTACCTTCCAGTACATCTTTCTTTATTATAAATGTTGCTTTGGTATAAGCAGCTTTTATCGATTCATCAAATTCAAACAAATTTGAAAATTGATCATTTTTCACTCTTCCCGAAAATGTATTAAACATAGAAACATCTGAGTTTACAGTGGCTGCACTGTATTTTCCTCCAAAATCTAAAGTTAAACTGTTATTTATCGGTAGCTTGTAATCTATGGTTGCTGCATAAATGCTGTTCTTGCTGTTATTGTTATTCTCTCTATTGTCGGTTAGTACACGATCCGTTATAATGTCGAATAATTGTAGTGTTTTGTCATTAAAATTGGCATAACTTCCTTTTATGTTTAGTTCTTGTCCGTTTGTATCCAATTTTTTCTGAAAATAAGCCGAAGAAGAAAAATAACTTCTATTGTTCGTTTCGTCAATAATAGTAAATAGTTGGCTAGTTAAATTATCTTTATACAATATATCTGTAGTGTTTTCGTCTGTTCCTTTGCTATAATTATCTCGAAAAGAACCATTTATTCCTGCAGAAGTGGTTTTGTTAAAATCATAATCAATTCCTAAGGAAGGATAGTATCCATTTCGTCTATTTGGACTATTTCCATCAGATATATAAGTGTAATCATCTAATTCACGACTTATTGTATTCCCTTGAAAATTATTGGTGTTGTAATATCCCAAAGCTCCATTTATTCCTAGTTTGTCTTTTCTGTAGCTTAAATTAACTGCCGTAGAAGTTCTATATTTTATAGCGTAACCCACAGTTGCAGAGATATTTCCGTTAAATCCGTTAAGTTGTCCTGTTTTAAGAATAATGTTTATCACGGCACCAGTTCCAGCAGCTTCATATTCTGCACCAGCTTGACTTATGACTTCTATTTTTTCAATATTATCGGCAGGAATATCATTCAATAATGAATTAATATCTACATAATCAGTCGATTTTCCATCTATCAATATTCTTGTAGCTCCACCACCCGCAACCGATACAGAATTATTCGTAACCAATAGCCCAGGAACTTTTTTCAATACATCACGGATGCTTCCATTTATATTAGTTGCATTCTCGGCTACATTTACTACCAGTTTTCCTGCTTTTTGTTCTAGCAAAGGTTTTTTAGCAACAACACTAAATTCTCCCAAAGTGGTAGATTTCTCTATAATAGAAATATTAATTTCTAGTTTTTCTTCATTAATTTTAAATGATTTGGTGTAATACTCTTCATAACCAATTAATTGAGTTTTTATTAAGTAATTTCCACTGTCTATTTTTTCTATCAAATAATTTCCTTTTTCATTAGTAAAAGAGGCTTTTACAATCGTAGAATCTTTTGCATTCATAAGAATTACACTGCAAAAGTCTACAGGTGTTTCATTGCTTAATATTGTTCCAGTAACTGTACTTTGAGCAAATATTTGAGTTGAGAGGAATGAAATAAATAGGAGGGCGGTTAGATTTTTCATAGTTCAATTTAGCTAAAAAAATCTGTTTGCTTAACGAATAATGTGTTAAATGGTAAATTATGGCAATTGGTGGTTAAATAGATATTGTGAAATTATACTCTGATTGTTTTTTATAGGTATAGATAAGAGTTTTATAAGAGGAAGTATAACGTGAATTTTATACTACTTAGTTTTTATTTAACTCATTCGGGTTTTACTTATTAAAGATATTAAGCTATATTTATCTAACTAAAAACGAAAGAACTATGAAAAAGAGTATTGTATTGTTATCCTTGATGGGGTGTTTTGTTAATTATTTTGGTCAAGAAACGAAAGTTGAGCCAACTAAATTTAAGCATGAAATAAACTTTGTGTTGGAAGATTTTTTGAGCAAGAATTCTATCTATTATGATAATGTGTACAATTATAACAATGTGTATTATGGTAATAATAGCTTGTATAATGCAAACTTGGTTAAAGCAGGATTTGGGTATAGGTTACATTTTGGAAAATATGCATTGAGAGCAAGAATATTATTAGGAACAGATAATTCTACAATAGAAATGCCGGATTACGGAACTAATACATTTAATTATTTGGATTTGAATGCCAACCTCGGAATTGAGAGGCATTTGGATATTGGTAAAGCTCAGTTTTTCTATGGATTAGATTTTGGAATAAAAAGCGGTAAGAATGATTATTCATTCACAGCTAAAGATCAATTGACGTATCAGAATTATAAAACTGAGAATAGCTCAAGCTCTTTTGTAATAGCGCCATTAGCAGGTTTTAAATATCAAATTCATCCAGCTTTTTCTATTTCAACAGAATTTAGATTTAGTTTAGAAAAGTATGAAAATGAATTTAAGACAAAATATGAAAATCAACCAAATGTAGAAGAAATTCAAAAAGTAGAAGGCTTTAAAACTAAAATTGGACCAGTAGGATTTTTATCCTTCAACTTCCATTTTTAATTAAGGTCTATTTCTCGTCATTGTATTTAGACGGACATTTTGCTTGGTGTTCTGTAGCGAAAAAAGCATTTTTTTCAGAATTTGCTGTCCCAGTAACCACCACTTGATCAGATCTGTCAAAATGTTCTTGAACAGTTTCGTTCAAATATACTTTTACTTCTTTTCCTTCCTTGTCAATCATGTTAAATATAACAAGATTGGCTTGCGGAGTTTCTACAGGTATTTCTTTGTTAAGAGTCCCAATAATTTTATATGTTTTACCTTCTTCGGCAAAAGCATCAGTAAAATTACCATACCTACTTGCTTGGGTAGAATAACTAAAAATAATTCCTATAGTTACTGCTACTACTATAATTAAGGCTATTTCAATTTTTCTCATGGCTTAGTTGTTTTTCTTATATAAAGGTACAATTATTATTTGTCAGAATTTTTTTCGAGCTTAGATATCTTTCTTTCCAATTTTATCATATAAAATACAATACCGATAAAAATAACTGTGACTATTGCAACTACTACATTTATTTTTCCAGACTCGTGAAAAGTTTGTTCTATAGCATTGTCTTGAGCTAAACTAGCATTTGCAAGTAGAGCAATAAAACTGATTAATAAAAAGGTTATTTTTTTAGTCATTTTCTAATTTATTTTCAAGGTTGTAAATTCTTTTTTTAAGGCTTAGCATCCATATACCAAGGAGTATCCACCCCATTACTGCTGGGTAAAATACCATTCTTAAAGTACTGTCTAAATCATATTTTCCAAAAGCAGGGTTTCCTCCGTTTCCTGGGTGAAGTGAATCAGTGATTCTTGGCAGTATCATAATGAATACTATCATCATTACAAAAGCAAATATATTATACACAGCACTAATTTTAGCTTTTTGATGTTCTTCTTGTAATGAGTTTCTTAAAATTCGGTAAGCGATATAAATAAGTGTTGTAATGGCTGCTCCGTTAAGTTTCACGTCATTTACCCACCATCCTTTTGTAGTGAATAAATCGGTGTGTTCGCTCCATGTGAACTTGGCCCATATACTTCCTGTAATTAACCCTAAGACAGCAAAGAGTAAACCTATATTCACAGCTTCACGTGCAATGATGTCGTATTTAATATCAAATGTATTTAAGTATTTAATAGAGTAGAAAAACGAGATACTAAGAATTACCATCATAGTAAACCACATTGGTACGTGAAACATAAGATTTCTTATTGTTTCGTTTAGTTGTAGTCTATTCGGGATATCCAATGAATGTGCAGATGAATTAAGTGCATCAGCTTCGCAAAGATTAGTTGTATCTCTATTTATCCCTACAGCAAATACTTTGATTAATTCTGGAGAGAAAGAAGAAAACTTGTTTGTTGAAAGTCTTAAATGCAAAATTTTTGACGGTAAAGAGTCTGGTATTGTAAAGTTAACAGAAACTTGATTGTCGTTTATTTGTTTAATTTCTGTTCCGCAAACTAATGTTTTGTGATCGTATTCTAAAGTTGCAGAGATTTTCTCATCACTTGAGAACCCTGTGTTATATCCTGTTAATATAACTTTATTCTCTCCTAGATTTAGAGAATTAGGACTTGCCGATTTCACTGAAGGTGAAAGTGGGACTAAAAATGAAAAAGCAATAGTATAGATCAGTAAAATTACTGCAAGTGCTTTCCACCAATGTTTTTTTATGCTGTTCATTTTTTTATAAAATAAGACTTATTATTCTCTCCAAAGGTAAGGAAATAATAAAAAAGAAAGTATGACAATTAGCAGGTTAATAAGCGATAGAAACACAATGAATTGACTCGCCATATCAAATGTTCCTCCCAAAATTGCTAGGTTAGAAAACTGAATAGAAAGCAATAAAGAAGGAATAAGAATAGGGAAAGCTAATATAGATAGGATTCCTATGTTATTGTTAGTTTTACTGGCAATGGCACTCACCATAGTAAGTGTAGACGAAATACTTGTGCTTCCTAGTACCACGGCCAATAGAAACATGGAGTAGTTCATGTTTTCTAATCCATCCGATTGGATGAAAATATTGAAAACAAAAAAGCTAATTAAAACCAATAAGATGGATAAAATAAGATTGTAGATTATTTTTCCAATTATAAGCGCTCTAGGATTTATAAGAGTGTAAAGAAAAATTTGTTTGTCTGAGTTCTCATTCAAAAATGACTTTGAAATCGCATTGGTCAAAGAAAATAAAATGATAATCCAAAAAAGTCCATTCCAAATAGAGGTTTCGGCAATGGTTGTAAAGGAAAGAGAACATACAAAAATGGTAGATATAATGTACAGGACAATTGAACTGATGAAATGTTTTTGTTTCATTTCTATCAGAAATTCGTGCTTTAGTAAATGGGCTAATTGTTTTACAAACATCAATCACTTTTTCTTGGTGCGATAAAGTTACGAAAGTATGAATTAAACCAATCTAGAAGTGGCAAATTATTTGAGTTTTGTCGTTATACCTTCTTATAATGCAATATTACCTCTGGATAGAATGCTTTAAAGACAATGAGAATATAACTCCAAAACCTAAAGAAAGCATGATGAAAAAAGGTAACATGCCGTAATCTTCCCAAGCAAAACATAGGCCTATTCCATAAATGAAATACCCGGCAAGTAGCCCTTCTACTACTGTTACCCATTTTATTTTGGTTTTGTTATATACGGTCCCTTTCCAGTTACCAGATTTTTTATTCAAATTAAATTTTGGTGTTCGAACAAATGGAGTTTTCTTTCCTGCATATCCTTCAATTACAGCAATAGAATTGTGAAAAGAAAGTCCTAGTGAAAAACTAAGAAATAGCGGGAAGTAATACATGAAATGTAAAAATGCTAAGCCTTTGTTGGTATAGCTTTTTGCAAATGAAGTGAAGTAAAGAACTCCAATAACCACAAAACTGAACAATGAAATTACAGCTAAGTTGAAAAACCATTGTAGCTCAGGGTGGCTTTGTTTCATCAAGAATAATGGGATACTCAGTATTGCAATAGAGAATATGGCTATAAATAAAAAGCTATTCATTAAATGAAATATTGCATTTATTTTTGTCCAGAAATGGTATTTGTCGTGTTTTATCACTTTACCAAGATTCTTAACTGTACATTCTGCTGCACCTTTGGTCCATCTGTATTGTTGAGCTTTAAGTGAGTTCATTTCTGCTGGTAACTCTGCAGGGCTTCCAATCTCTTCTTTAAATAAAAATTTCCATCCTTTAAGTTGTGCTCTGTAGCTCAAATCCAAATCCTCTGTCAATGTATCTGCTTTCCATCCTCCTCCTTCTTCTATAGCTAGTTTTCTCCAAACTCCTGCAGTTCCATTAAAGTTAATGAAATGACCTGCGCTATTTCTTCCTCCTTGTTCTACGCTAAAATGTGCATCTAGTGCAAAGGCTTGTAGTTTTGTTAGTAGCGAATATTCTTTGTTTATGTGTTCCCATCTGGTTTGTACCACACCTATTTTTTCATCTTGAAAATAAGGGATAGTCTTTAGTAAGAAATCTTTTTCTGGTACAAAATCTGCATCAAATATAGCAATGAATTCACCTTTGCAAATGTTCATTCCGTAATCTAGAGCTCCTGCTTTAAATCCAACTCTTTCGGGTCTTTGAATATGTTGTATATCTATTCCTTTTGATTGCCAATGTGCTACTCTTTTAGCAATTATTTCTACTGTTTCATCTGAAGAATCATCCAAAACTTGAATTTCCAATTTATCCTTAGGGTAATTGAATTGTGCAGCACAATCTATCAATCTTTCTATTACATATAATTCATTGTATACAGGTAGTTGAACTGTAACATAAGGAATTTCATCCGTTTCACTAAAAACTTCGATATGAGAAGCAATTTTTTTTCTGTTTTTCAAGTAAGAAATAACCAGGCTTAATTGTACAATACTGTAGCTAATGATAAATAAAGAGAAAAAACTGTAGATTAAAATAATAATCAAATTCATAATAGTTATTTGTATTTAAAGATGGTTGTGATTATTTTGTATCCGGCTAATATACTTCCTTTTACCGTACCAGAGACTTTAGATTGTCCAATTCTTTTTCTGTAGCTAAGGTCTACCTGTTTGATGTTCATTTTTAGTTTTAATGCTTTTACTTGCATTTCTACCGTCCATCCGTAAGTAGTATCTTTCATTCCTATCTCTTGCAGTTTGTCAAATTTGATGGCTCTAAAAGGTCCTAAATCTTCATATTTGTAGCCGTACATGATTTTCATCAAGTTGCAGGCAAGCCAGTTTCCAAAAACTTGTTGTGGCATCATAGATCCTTTCTCTCTTTTAGATTTTACTCTGTTGCCAATAACCATATCTGCTCCTTTCCAAATCTTGTTCAATAGCAAATTCATCTCTTGAGGGAAATCAGAATAATCTGCATCCAAAAACACAATTACATCAGGTTGTATTTCTTTATTTTTGGCGTATTCTATTCCTTTCAAACAAGCAAAACCATAACCTTGCCTTTGTTCTTTAAGAACAGTAGCTCCAGCATTTTTAGCATTTATTGAAGTTTCATCATTGGAGTTATTATCTACCACAATAATATCACGTACTAGGTCTTTGGGAATGTCATTTATCACAGATCCTATGGAGTTCTGTTCATTAAATGCGGGAATTATTACATCTACTTGCATGTTTGTTTAACGAGTTTAGATTTATTACTTACAGTATAGAAATAAAAAAAACGGTACCATAATTAAATGATACCGTTTTGTTAGTTGTTGATTTATTTTTTACAAAGCTGTAAAAGCAGCATTTTCAAAATATTTGATGAATTCTCTGTCTTTTTTAGCTTTAGCTCTAAGAGAACTATCTTTTGCAATTGCACTAGTTAAACTAGAAATTACTTCAGCTTCGTTTCCATTTCTTGAAGCAAGGATAGCTTTAAGGTAAAGACCCATAGCAGTGTTTGCATCAGTAGAGTTAGATAAAGTAGTAGAAGCGTTTGTGTAATCTTTGTTCAATGTTTGTGCCAATGCTTTGTTAAAAGTATTAGTGCTTCCCATGTTTGAGATTGCATTGCTGTATTCTCCTTTTTTGATGTTGATAAGCCCTAAGTTGTATTTAGCAGCATCTCCTGTAGAAGTAGCATTTGCAAATAATTCAGCAGCAGCTGTAATGTCTCCAGCTTGTCTTTTTACAACTCCCATGTTGTTGCTAGTAATTGCATTTTTTTCTGCATTGTAAGCTTTAGTAAACATTTCGTTTGCTTCAGTATTCATTCCTTTAGAGTAAAGAATAACTCCTGCATTTGTATATCCTCTGTAATCAGAAGCATCTTTTTTGATAACTTCTTTGAATAATCTCAATTTCTCGTCAGCATCATTTACTAATCCAGTTGTGAATAGTAATTCTTCAACTGTCAATGTTTGTGGAGCAGTTTTAGAAGCAGCTTTCAATTCATCATCAGTTAATCCAAACTCAGTGTAAGAAAGAACCATTTGAGATCTTCTTAATTCTGGAAAGATTTCTTTTTCTAAAAACTTGTAAGTTGTAGATAAAGCTTTAATTTCTTGCTCTCTTTTTGCTGGATCATTTTCCATTTCTGCAACAGCAACAATAATGTTTTTGTCTTCGTGGTTACTTTTAGAGATCAAATCTTTCAATCCGTCCCAATCTTCACCTTTAGGTGTTTTAGAGATTAAAGCAGGATCTAAGTTTAAGTTCAATTTTTTGTTAGCAGACATTAAATACTTTTCAGCAGTTATACCTCTATCGATAGCAAGGTTAGAGTTTCTTTCCATTTCTCCTTCTGGAGATGCGTAAGAAATAATATCAATGTTATTGAATACAATTTTAGAGTTAGCATTTCCTGAGATAATGAAGTTTTCTAAAGCTTTTACGTCAGCATCAGTAGTTTCTCCTCTTCTTAGGTTAGATTTTGCTTTGTTAAAGTTGATAACAGCTTTAGTAGATTTTTTTACACTTCTTACTAAGTTATCTTCTCCCATTACAACTTTGTCATCATTTTGTAATAACAATGGAGTAACGATAGTAGCATCTGCAATTTTAGCAGTTCTGTCGTTCAGTTTTTCTTTTGTTCCTTTAAGTGCAACATATTTTACAACTAATTCAGAGTTTTCAAATCTTGGGTCGTAAGGTTTTGTGCTAGAGTAAGAAAAGTTGTGACCATCTTTTTTTACAACTTCACCATTTCCAGCAGCTTTTTCTCCTTTAAATGATTTTGATTCGAATTCTAATTCTTCACCAGCAGCATTTACCAAAGTTGGAGTTAATGTTACAAAAGCTTTTTTATTTAGTCCTTTTTCAATGAATTTTCCATCAATTTTCACAGTCATTTCATCTCCGTGCATTTCAATTGGATTTTCTTTTACTTCGTATTCCAAGTCTTTCATAACGCTACAACTAGCGGCAAATATGGATGCGATAAGAATAGCAGTAGCTAATTTTAAGTTTTTTGTTTTCATTGTTTGTTTTATGTTTTTTTTTATTTGAGTACAAAGTTAAACATACATTCAGTGAATTGAAAGTATTATATGTTAATTCTTAATTATATGTTAATTTCCGTGATTCCAACAGGGTGTTCTCTTGTTATAATGTCTTTTAACGTCTCATAGTGATTTTTATTTTGAACAAAATCAATATTTGAAACATCAATGACTAAAACTTTTTCTTCTGTTTTGGTTTTGATGTAGTTAAGGTATGAATTGTGAATACTTTCTAAGTATTCTTTGGTTACATCTTGCTCAATTTCTCTTCCTCTTTTTGCAATATTTTGCAATAATCTATCCGAACTTACTGAGAGGTACACCAATAGGTCTGGTTTTGTGATTTTATCAAATAAAACGGAATAATAACTGTCAAATAAATCTTTTTCAATTTTGGATAGGTTGTTCTGAGAAAATATATGACTTTTTTCAATAAAATAATCTGCTACTGTAGGTTTCGTATTATTAAAAGGTTGTTTTAATTGATGAAATCTATCAATTAAAAATTGTAATTCAACTCCTAAGGGATTTATTTTTTGATCCTTCAAAAAATCTTTCAAGAATGGGTTTTCTTCAAATTCTTCCAGAATAATATTAGAATTGAACTCGTCTGCAATTTTTTTGCATAGAGTTGTTTTTCCAGAGCCAATATTCCCCTCAATTACCGTAAATTTATTAAGCATTTTTATTCCTTCTTTTTATTTGTCGTCAATCCTTGTCACTTCCATCTTGTCAGAACACGACAAAAGTAATTCTTTAATTGTTTTTTTTATTATTGGATGAATATAATCTGGAATTATTTCTGCCAATGGCTCCAAGATGAATTTTCTGGTGTGTAATAAATGATGAGGTACGGTTAGATTTTTCTTATAAATGATATCATCATTATAAAACAGAATATCTATATCTATAGGTCTGTCTTCGTATTTTTGATTTATACTTTTTGTTTTTCTGCCCAGTTTTTCCTCAATCTTTTGTGTGGCTTTAAGTAATTTTTTTGGTTTCAGATCCGTGTTAATTACTACCATTTTATTAAGAAAGTTGTTGGTGTCTTTTGTCATTCCCCAAGCTTGGGTAGAGAATAAAGAAGAGGTGAGTTCTACCTCGCCAATTTTTTTTTCAATTTTTTTTAATGCCTTCTCAAAACATTTTAATGTATTGTCTTGATTTCCCCCAAAAGAAAGGACAACTCTTTGTCTAGTTCCATTCATACTTTAAAGATACCATTCGTGTATATAAACCCAAATTTATAAAAAGGATTACTAAGTTTGTACTATTAATTATAGTAATACAATCAAATGAAACAATTTTTTAAATATTTTCTTGCCTCAGGTTTGGCTTATATCGTTTTCGGTTTAATTTTCTTATTCATTATAATAGGAATAGGAGGATCTATTTTTAACTCAGGGCCAAAGCCTGTGAGAGTGAAAGACAATACTCTATTAACTATTACTCTTGATCAAGCAATAGGGGAAAGAACTTATTCTCAACCTACTTTTAATGGTCAAGGAATAGAAGATGCAGGTAAAATTGGAGTAAACTCTATCATTAATTCTATAGAATATGCTAAAACTGATGATAAGATAAAAGGAATCTATTTTAAACCAGGAGGAATAAATGTTGGGTTGGCAAACCTTGAAGAAATTCATGATGCTTTGCAAGATTTTAAAACTAGTGGAAAATTCATTATTTCTTATTCTGAAGGATATTCGCAAGGAACTTATTACTTAGCCTCAGTTTCTGATGAAATTTATATTTACCCAACCGGTTCATTGCAATGGAGTGGATTGTCTAGTGAAAGAATGTTCTACAAACAATTGTTAGATAAATTGGATATTGATATGCAAATTATAAGAGGAAGTAACAACAAGTTTAAAAGTGCTGTGGAACCTTTTATCATGGATAAAATGAGTGCAGCAAACAGAGAACAAACTGAAAAATATATGTTTTCTTTTTGGGATCATATAGTAAGTGAAGTAAGTGACTCTAGAGATATTAGCGAAAAAGAGTTGAATTTAATTGCAGATGGAATGCTAATAGCTAATGCAAGAAAAGCAGTAGATTACAAATTTGCAACAGCAGTAAAATACCAAGATGAAGTAGAGGAAATTTTGAAGGCTAAATTGGGAGTAGAGGAAGATAAAGAATTAGAAGCTATTTCACTTTCAAAATACATTAAGTATGCTGAGATTAAAATGTTGGTGAAGAACAGAAGAAAACAAAACATTGCAATTGTATATGCAAATGGAGAGATTGTAAGTGGAAGAGGAGATCAAGAGAAAATAGGTTCTGTTACTACGGTTAAGCATTTAAGAAAAGCAAGATTAAATGATTCTATAAAAGCAGTAGTGTTAAGAGTAAATTCTCCTGGAGGAAGCGCACTGGCATCTGATGTAATTTGGAGAGAGATTGAATTGATTAAGAAGTCTGGAAAACCAGTCGTAGTTTCTATGGGTGATCTTGCCGCTTCTGGTGGATACTATATTTCTTGTAATGCCGATAGGATATTTGCACAAGAAAATACAATTACTGGTTCTATTGGTGTATTTGGAATGATTCCTAATGCTGAAAGATTTTTCGAAAACAAATTGGGAATTACTTTTGATAGAGCAAAGACAAATGAGCATGCCGATTTAATGTCATACAGCAAGCCACTTTCAGAAGAGGAATACACTGTAATACAAAAAGAAGTAGATAGAATATATGATGACTTTATTACCAAAGTTTCTATAGGTAGAGGAATGGCAAAAGAAATGGTAGATAGCATTGGGCAAGGTAGAGTATGGTCTGGTAAAGATGCAATAGAAATAAACTTGGTAGATGAAATTGGGGGGATAGATAAAGCAATAGCTTATGCTGCTAGTTTAGCAAAATTAGAAAACCCAGTAACTTTAGATATTCCTGCAAAAAAGACAGATCAATTTGAGGAGATTATTAATATGTTGAACCAAGGAGGCGAAGACGAAGAAAGTGTAAAAGTTCTAACAGAAAATAATACAATTACTGCTGAGATTTTAGAACAAATGAATACACTTAAGACTTTCAATATTCAATCTCAAGATAGAATTCAAGCAAGATTACCTTATTCAATAAAAATTAAGTAAATGAAATTTAAGAGTAGAAAAGATATATTTTTTCAGGTTATCCTAAATGGTGCTTGTTTACTCGTTCTATTTACTCTTTATCAGGAATTAACCATTAATAAAATTGATGGGAATAGCTACATTGCAGGGACAGTTTTAGTTGCAATTATTGTATTTATTCAATGGATTCTGCACGGAACCAATTATGAGCTATCAAAAACTCATTTTAAATACCGTGCAGCTTTTTTTAAAGGAGAAATTCCTTTAAATGATATATCGGAAATAATTGTGGGTAAAACAATGTGGGCGGGATTTAAACCAGCCACAGCAAGAAAAGGAATCATTGTAAAATACGGGAAGCTAAGCGAAATTTATATCTCTCCCGATTCTAATGAATCATTTGTAAAACAGCTAAAAAAAATAAAACCTGAGATTAAGATTAATCTCTAAAAAAGTCTGTCATTCTTATTCCAAATGATAGTTTTACATACTGATTGTAGATAGGTGTTGGGTTACCAGGGCCGTTAAAAACGCTTATGTCGTTTCCATAAACATAACTGGGTTTAATTGTCAATTCTATATCTTTTAATGGAATTATAAAACCAAATCCACCTAATAATCCAACATCTAAGGGTAACCCGATAAAAACACCTTGCTCAATAAAAATATTTTTATTGCTTTCAAAATAATACCTAAACTGTCCAGAAAAAGACACTGTGCCTTGATTAACAGTTTCATTAATGCGAGTGCTATTACCTACTTTTCCACTAGGAGCATAAAATTCTTTTTTTACTCGTGTAGTTTTGTTAATGTCAAACCCAAAATTGAAATTAAGTAAACGGTCTTTAGATCCAATAATATTTAGCCCACCTCCGTAACCATATCCATTTATTGTATTGTCGTCTCTTACAATAGTTCTATTGGCAGAAACTTGTACTTCAATAATAGGTTTTGATTTTACTTTTTTCTCTTGAGCAAAAGAAAATAGAGATATAAAGGTTAGCAAAAATATTAAAACAGAGGGTTTCATAGCAATGGTTTTAAACTAAAGTATCAATAATTAAATTGTTAATCAATTGTTTAGATAGTTTTGTTGTAATGCTTTTTAATGAATCGGTCAATGTTTACTTCTTTAGTTAGTTCGGCTTTTTCATCTAGAAAATCAGAATATAAGTTTGCGAAATAAGGCGCAATCAAAATTCCTTTGGTTCCCATTCCGTTAAAAACTCCTAAGGTTTTATGTTCTGGATGTAATCCAATAAGTGGTTTTCTGTCGTTTACGGTGGGCCTTATTCCTGCTTGGTGATCTACTATTTCAAACTCCTGAGAAAACACGGTTTTTATTTTTTCAATCAATTCCGCTTTTGCTTCTTCGGTAGTATTGTAATGAGAGATTTTCCAATTGTAAGTTGCACCCACACGATACAAGTCATCTCCCAGTGGCATTATAAAAAATCCTTTGTTTAGAATCTTATCCAAGTCCAAATTCTCAATTTTTATGGTCAATACCTCTCCTTGGGTAGGAACCATGGGTAGGTAATTGAAATATGGGTTTTCTTGAATTAACGTTCCTTCGCAAAAGATTACCTTATTGGCAGTACTACCTTTATAGTTAACTTTTGTTGCTTCTATTTTTAGGGAGTCGAAATCAAATTTCTCATTGAGGAGTAAAGATTCATTTTCTAAAAAATCTCGGTATTTGGTCAACATCAGTTTGGTATTTATCCATCCCGTTTGGGTTACGGTTCCATATCCAAATTCATTATTCACCTTATTTTTATCGAGACTATCGCAATCTTCCGAATTTATAAATTGAGCATAGTTCTCATCTTCGGTTTTAGCAATAAAGTCATTTTGCTGTTCCCAATTTTTAAAAATCCTAAGAATATCAATTTTTGTATCAAAACTAGAGTTGAGATGGTTTTCTAAATCAGGATAAAATTGATTTAGGTAAGGAACCAATTCATCTGCCATCCAACTTTTTGTAATTCGTTTGAATACAATAGGATTGTACATTCCTGCGGCAACAAGCGAAGAGTTTTTCTCCCAATTATTGTCCACACACAGAACAGTATACCCCTTTTGGAATAAATGAAAATGAAGAATTGTTCCTGCCAATCCTTGACCAACTATAATATAATCGTAATGAGGTTTGATG
>CAXIAX010000055.1:0-17936 GCA_964021785.1 uncultured Flavobacteriales bacterium | reverse complement strand
TCTTTCCAGAAACGGTAACAAACATGATTACCAGAAGAAGAACCTGTACTTCCCACATAACCAATTATATCTCCTTGCTTTACGTATTTCCCTACTTTTATTCCATCTGCAATTCTAGACATATGCAAATACTGAGTAGAATACTGTTTGTTGTGTTTTACTTTTACAAAGTTACCATTTCCTCTTCCGTATCCGGCTCTAGAGATTGTTCCGTCTGCAGTAGTCCAAATTGGAGTTCCGTAAGGAGCTGCATAATCTGTTCCTAGGTGAGGTTTTATTCTTCCGTAAAGTTTGATGTAACGCCTCAAATTATACCCAGAACTCATTCTTGTATACTTTAATGGAGCGGATAAAAATAAGCTTTTCATTCCTTGTCCTTTCTCATTAAAATAATTGGTAGTAGAGTCGGTTTCGTATCGGAAAGCATAGAAATCATTCTTATTATGATTAAACAAAATAGAAGTTATATTTCCTATTCCTACTGGCACTCCGTCTACAGATTTTTCTTCGTAAATTATTTTCAACTTATCGTCTACTTGCAAGTGAAAGAAATCGATAGACCAAGAGAATATCTCTGCAATTCTATCTACCATAGGAAAACTAATTGTTTTATTCCCTACGGCTCTGTTTATTGCATTGGATAAATTTCCTCCTTGCTTTATTCTTGCACTTATTTCTTTTAGGTGTACTTCTACATTTTTTCTTTTGGCATGAACCATTACCGAATCGGTAAAATCAAAAATGAAATACTCTACCGCATTTTTTACATAAATGGCATAATCCAAATTATTGATTGTGTCATTGTCCTTTCTACAGAGCATAAAGTATTTATTCTCTTTAGTAATGTAGTTCAGATGAAGGCTATCCTTAGCAATATTATAAGCTTCATTTATATCTGCTTGCGACACATCATAATTGGCAAAAAGATGACTCAAAGTCCAGTCCTTTTCTATTTCTCCTTCGTGAATATCGTATTGATCAAAATCAAACCCATATTGAATATTGGGAGTTATCGTATCAATGATTTCTACAACCTCCTCATTTCTGGGCGGACTGCAACTTCCTCCTCCTTCGCAAGAGGATTGTGCTATTAATAAAAACGAAATTAGGGTGACTACAAAAAGGGTGCGCTTCATTTATCTATCTCTTCTTTTATTGCTTATTTAACTTGGCTGTAAGCATCCAATCCACATCTCAAAAACTCTGCATAAAATGGTGCTCCTCCACCTTTTTTGATGTCTGCATAACTAATTGGATTATTCAATAATTCACCTTCTGGTGATAATAAAATATAACGGGGTTGTGCATTATTTTTAAATACTAAAGTTTCAAATGTGAACCATTTATCCCCAATAGTTTTAATATTCTTTTTCTTCACTTTACCGTTATCATAAGTAATGTCAATTTCTCCTTGTTGGTCTTTAGGTAATTCCTCTTGTGCATCTACATACAAGGAAACCAAAATGTATTCTTCAGAAATTAATTTCATTACATCTTTATCTGGCCAAATGTTTTCTTCTACTTCTCTACAGTTTACACAAGCCCATCCTGTAAAATCAACCAACATAGGTTTCCCTTGTTCTCTGGCTGCCTTCACACCTTCTTCATAGTCTTTGTAGGCATGGAACATTTCTCCCCCACAAAAGCTATAATGCATTGGTGGCGGAAATCCACTTACCAATTTTCTATTTGCATTTTCTCCACAAGTTAATCCTGGAATTAAATAGATAACAAAAGCCAAAATCATCAATGCAAATGCAACTCTTGGGAATTTCAATTTTGTTTTTCCATGATCGTGTGGAAATTTGATTAACCCGAATAAGTAAGCTACTAATCCAAGTCCTATCAATATCCATAAAGCGAAGAATACTTCTCTTTTGATTAATCCCCATTGCATAACTAAATCTGCATTGGATAGGAATTTTATTGCTAAAGCTAACTCTAAGAATCCTAACACTACTTTTACTGAGTTTAACCATCCTCCAGATTGAGGCATTTTTTTCATTAAACTTGGGAAAGCGGCAAAGATTGCAAATGGCAACCCTAATGCTAATCCAAATCCTGCCAATGCAACTGTAAGTGGTAATGGCCCATCTTTAAGCACTCCTGCCAATACCGAACCTAAAATTGGCCCTGTACATGAGAATGAAACTAAAGCTAAAGTCAATGCCATTAAAGCAATTCCTATAATCCCTCCAACATTGGATGCTGAATCTACTTTGTTACTCCATTTTGCAGGCAATGTAAGTTCATAATATCCCAAGAATGAAAATGCAAAAAATACAAACACTGCAAAGAAGATCAAATTCAAAATAGGGTTTGTTGCTATCCCATTAAGTACTTGCGGATCTGCATCTGTAAACCAAAACGGCAAACTAAGTGATGTATAAATAAGAAATATAAACAAACCATATAAAGCTGCTTTTCCAAATCCTCCTTTTGCATCTTGTCCTCCTTTAGTAAAGAAACTTACTGTAAGTGGTATCATTGGATAAACACATGGAGTAAGTAGAGCAAATAAACCTCCACCTATTCCTAATAGAAAAAGTACCCAAAGTCCTTTTTTCTCTTCAGAGTTTGTGCTTTCTCCTCCACAATCAACAATTGGATTATCTAAATCAAAATTGTCCATTGCTGGCAAAATAGTTAAGGCTTTAGAATTGTCTGAAGAGCTGTTTTTTTTTATAATTATTTCTCCTGTTTCGGCATCAATAGTAAATGCTTCGGTAGTTGGAGGTAAACAATGGCTTAAATCACAAACCATGTAAGTGATGTCTGCAGTTATAGTTTTACTTCCTGGCTTTGCTTCTATTTGCTGAGTAAAAATTACTTCGTTTTCATAAAATCTGCTGTTTGCATCATTTACTTTCTCATATTCTTCGTGTAATTCTCCTTCTTCTGAGATTTCTCCTTTTAGACTTCCCAAACTTTCTTCTATGTAAAATTCCGTTCCTATTACATATTCACTTTCTTGCTTGTGCGCATAAATATGCCAAGTTTCATCCATTACTGCTTTGGCAGAAACTTCGAATAAATTGTCTCCTATTTTTTTTGAAGTAAACTCCCACTGCACTGGATCTTCTAATCCTTGGCTATGCGATTCGTTTTCTATTGCTCCTTCCACAGTCATTGTAGTAGATAAGCTACTTGCTTCATCATTTACCTCAACTTCGTTTAAATTTACTCCACTTTTATTGTTCAATGTAAAAGTAAATTTCTCATCTGTAGGCGGTAAACACATAGACTCGTTACACACCATAAAATAAACGCTTCCTTCTGCATCAAATTGCTTGTCGGATTTTAGCTTTATTTTTTGTTTAAAAATCACTTCCTTCTTGAAAAAAGACAAGTTCATTTCAAAATTTGGATCGTATTCTTTGTATGTTTTAGATTCTGTTACTTTCCCTACCAATTCGTAGTTAGCATTTTCTGTAAAAGTTACTTCAGTAGCAATTGGTCCGTCTTCACTTTCTAGCACTTGAGAGTATACATGCCAACCTTCATCTATAATTCCTTTCATTATCAAGGTAGCCTCATTCCCGTCCTGAATTACTTCAGAACTCCAGTCTACAGGATCATGTAATTGTGAAAACCCCGCAAATGCAAATAGGGTAAATAATAGTGATGTAACTAAGTTTCTCATTTGAATCTATTTTTAGAAAAGTAAAGTTAACTTTTTTTTAACGTATTGTGAAATTCGACTTCATAAATTCTACTCCATTTCAAAACCAACCTTTTCTTCCTTTTCTTCTTTCCCTTTCAGCTTGTCTAACCACTTACTGATTTTCTTCTTTTTCTCTGGTTTTTCCTCCTCTTTTTTATCTTCTTCTTTCTTCGTTTCTTCCTTTTTATCCTCTCCCCAATTCACCTCAAACTTTGGCTTCGCTTTCTCTTTCGTCTCTTTGGTAGTTACAGTTCCATCTTTTTTGAACAACCCAAACTCGTCTTTAAGAATGTTTTTCACCTTACTCTTCTCCTCCTCTCTTTGTTGCTGATTGTGATCTTTACGAGCTTCTTTGTCCAACTTAAATATTGGCTCATCTATTGTCCCTGTCATTAACAAAAACAACCTCACTCCCTCTCCGTCATCCACAATATAACCGTATTCTGTGTCTTTTTTCTTTGTCAAGATATCAGTCAGTCGTAAGTTTATTCCGTAGTTTATTTCATCTTCAAATGTTTGCGTTCCATACACACCAATATCCATTGCTGATGTTTTTACAAACATATTTGGTATGGTAATCTTTCTGTCTTTTATAATTACAGTATTAGTAAATTCAGAAAAATGAACCGTTTTTAGTTTTTGAGAAAGCTCATCTACTTTAACCACATTCCTTGCAATTACACTCGATTTTAAATACTCTCCCATTTCGTCAAACAGCTCTAAATTTTTAAGCATACCTTGAGAAATAGAAAATTCTGTATTTGCATCCAGTGAGTTCAAGTCTAACTTTAGGTGTTTAGATAATTTCGCTTTCATAGAAATTAAAGCATTTGCTCTTCCACTCAAGTGCTCGTGACGCAAAGTAGACTGACCAAAATTATTGAATTTCTCAAGAAAATCATTAATCATAACTTGTCCACACACAATCTTTGAAGTCAAATCAAACTCTTCGCCCGTCTTCTCCAATTTTCCTTCTAGCGAGTAATTTCCTCCATTACCATCAAACTTTAGGTTATTTGTTTTTACACTGTTATTGGCTACAAAAAGTGTCCCCGACAAATTGGTAAGCTCATGTTTTTGGTAGGTAAGCTTAGTAATATTCGCTCTTAATGTTGCATTAATATTCTCTGGTAATTTAACTCCAGTTGTGTCTTCTCCGCTCTTTACCGAAGCTTCATTGTTTCCAAGGAATTTATCCAATTCCAATAAGCTAGACTGCAAATAAACATTTGCCTTAAGCTCTTCGTCATAAAACAAATAAGGAATAAAATTACTGAACTGAGAACTCAACAAAAAGTCTGAATTTCCGTAATTTCCCGTAACCTTAGCGTCCGAATTGTATTTATTAAATGTTACATCTCCCTCAAAGTTTTCGAATGAGTTTTCTGTTCCTTTCAGTTTCAATGATGCATTAGTTAATTTAAGAGTTCCTGTAAACTCTGCCACTCTTAAATTGTTATTGGCATATTTTGTTCCTCTAAACTGGTTGTTTAAAGAAATTGCTCCTTTGGCATTTTCAATGTTTTCTATCTTCAGAAACTCCACCAATTTCTCTAAGTCAAAATCTCCTTTTAGGTTAGATAAAATAGTCTGGTTGGTTTTTCCGATTACTTTTCCGTTCAAAGTAAACTCACCTCCACTTAATTTTCCTGATCCTGCTACTAGTTCAATTCTTTGGGCATTGGTGCTAGAAGCGTAATTCCCTTCTAGAGTCAAGTTCGTTAGCTGCACACCTGAGTTTTGTTCTGTCACAGTTCCGTTCACAACATTAAAATCTGCTGTAATTGACGGGCTTTTTTGATTCTTTTTTGTAATTATCTCTATGGTTCCGTTCACCTTACCTTTGGTGGCATAATCTTTTAATTGTTGCGCAACATCATTAGGCATTAATGAAAACACATCCGAGATTTCTACTTTAGTTGCAACTGCTTTTATTGTTGAGTTCTTCTTTTTAAGGTAAAACTCACAGTTTACATCCAAATCCATTTCCTCTACCGTTACAGAACCTTGAGTAAGCGAAATAAGCTCAGAAGAAAACAACCCTTTCTCTATGGATAATTCTCCTTTTTTGTCTTTAAAATAAATAGTGCTATCGTTTCGCACTACGTTTATGTAGTGAGAAGATGCTATAGATATTTCTGTAGAGTCATTAGAAAAATCTCCCGTAAACACTGTTTTGTTCAAGACTATGTCTGCTGCAATTTTGGTTCTTTTATTCAGGTATTTCAATTCTACCTCATTAAAATTAACTTCATTTAGCTTAAATCTTAAGTTGCTTTCTGTGGTATCTGTCTCTTCACTTTCTTTCCAGAAAATATAGTTTTCATCACCATTTTCTTCCACAATAAGATTAACAACTGCATCATCTAAAGCTACTTCGTTCACTGCATAATTACCAGAGAATATAGATCCTAAACTAAATTCCAAAGAGAAATTTTGAGCATAAAGAATCGTGTCTTTTTGGTTCTCTGCCTCTATTAATAGGTCTTTGAAGTTAAGACTAGCTTTGGGAAATTTTTTGATAAATGAAAACGTAACATTGTCTTCGTCAATTTTTAGTTTTGCTTTTAGCTGAGCATTAATCTCTTCTATAGCGTATTGCTTTATTTCTTTTTCGTACACACTTGCCAATACAAATGCCGAAATAATAAGCACAAGAAAAATGGCTCCAAAAATTAGAGCTATTTTCTTAAACTTCTTAAAAATTGATTTCTTTTGTTTTTCTTCCATTACGTGTTTGGGGATAACGAACGACCGTTTATCACAAACGCAAATCTAACGGAATAATTGCTTGATTATTTAACTTCTAAAATCAAGATATCAAGGGGTTTTTCAACAACTAATTGTGATTTACTCCTCTTCTGCTCTTAATTCTTCCAGAATTTGAATAGCTTTTTCGAAATTCTCGTCACTTACCTGGAGTCTAACACTAGGCTGAAACCCATCTGGCATCACAGTAAAAGAGTTTTCATTCAAGATAAAAGATTCTATCCCTTCTAGATCCAAAGCGGCCTTATCTAAATAAGATTCGTGTAAATGGTAATATTCGCCTACTGTTTTCATAATTTATTTTATTACATGAATCCTAAATCCAACTGAGCTTCTTCACTCATCATGTCTTTGGTCCAAGTTGGGTCAAATACTACTTGTACTTTTGCTGATTTTACTTGCTCTATTCCTGCAATTTTTTCCTCTACCTCTACTGGCAAAGTTTCTGCTACTGGACAAGAGGGAGAAGTTAATGTCATATCTACTTCTACATTAAATTCCTTATCAATACGAACATCATAAATTAATCCAAGCTCGTAGATATCTACAGGGATTTCTGGATCAAAAATAGTTTTGATTGTAGCGATAATTATATCTTCTAATTTTTTCTTTTTCATTGCTTATGTTATGAGGCTTGCATTAATAATGCATACACTTTCATTTGTTTCACCATACTCACTAATCCATTAGATCTAGTTGGTGACAAATGTTCTTTTAATCCAATTTTATCAATAAACTCCAATTTTGCCTCCACTATTTGCTTAGCATCTTGGTTGTTTAATACTCTAACGAGCAAGGCAATTATTCCTTTCGTAATGATTGCATCACTATCTGCTGTGTAAGAAATCTCTCCATCTTTTACCTCAGCATTAAGCCAAACTCTAGACTGACAACCTTTTATAAGGTTTTCATCCAACTTGTGAGATTCGTCAATTAAAGGCAAGTCTTTTCCAAGCTCAATAATGTGCTCGTACTTCTCCATCCAGTCGTCAAACATGGAGAACTCGTCAATAATTTCGTTTTCAATTTCTGAAATTGTCATTGCTTATTTATTTTGATTCAAAATTACTCAAATTTGAATACTATTGCAATGATATAGTAAGAATATAACTAAAGTAGTTCAGTATAGAAAATTCAAGCTCTTTCTTAAAACTCTATTTCCATCTCAACTCTTCTGTTCTTCTGTCTTCCTTCACGAGTATCGTTAGATTCTATTGGTTGAGTTTCTCCGTACCACAAAGTAGTTAATCTATTAGCGTCAATTCCTCTTTCATTCAAGTAAGTTTTTACTGCCAAAGCTCTTTCTTTAGATAACTTTAAATTGGAATTATCGTTTCCTACGTTATCCGTATGTCCTGATATTTTTAAGTTCCACTCTTTCTTTTTTGTCATCAATACTGCCAATTCATTTAGCGAAGCATAAGAAGTTGATTTAATCACATCTCTTCCCGACTCAAATTCCAAATTATCAAAAGCTCTTTTCAATACCTCTTCTTCTTCTTTTTCAAGTTTTGGACATCCTTTGTTTTCTTTCACTCCTACTACATCTGGACAAGCATCATCTTTATCCAAAACTCCATCTCCGTCTTTGTCTGCATACGGGCATCCTTTGTTTTCTTTTGGTCCCGCCACAGAAGGACAAGCATCTTCATTATCTAAGATTCCATCTTCGTCTTTATCTCCCCAAGGGCATCCTTTATTTTCTTTTGGTCCTGCAATTTTTGGGCAATCATCTTCTTTGTCTATCGTTTTGTCTCCATCCGTATCAGGACATCCATTAAATTCTTGCGTTCCTGCCACAGTAGGACAATCATCTTTAGAATCTTCTATCCCATCTTCATCTGTATCTGGACAACCTTTAAACTTTGCTATTCCTTTTACCTCCGGACATTTATCGTCTTTATCCAAAATTCCATCTTTATCTGTATCAGGACATCCGTTAATTGTTCCTGCCACAGTTGGGCAATCGTCTTTAGAATCTGGAATTCCATCTCCGTCCGTATCTGGACAACCTTTAAATTCTTTTAATCCAAAAACATCAGGACATGCATCTTTTCTATCACTTATTCCATCCTTATCTGTATCTCTTCTTTCTCTTCCAAATGTTAAGTTTAACCCAACATGCACGTGTGTAGTTGTGCTGTTTGTAGGGTAAGCAAACTGTGTACTTCCATTGTCATTGAAACTAGTAAGTCTTGTTGCCAAAATATTATCTGCTGCTGCATAAAGTTGCACTGGTCCCAAGTTGGCAGAAACCCCAAGTCCAACATTGTTATATCCTCTATTCACCATAGAATAAGAAACTGAAGCATTAAGCCATCTTCCTACAGATTGATTGTAAGATAAAGTTAAAGAAGGTCTTAGTTTTCGATTATAAAATTCTGATTGAATTAAAATTCCTGCTTTCCCTCCAGTATATTTTCCGTCATACAATTGGTAAGTTCCTCCCAAGTGAATTCTCGCCATTAGCATTTTGGTATAAGCGTCATTATTTTCACTATATCCCAATTCGTTCTCTGCTGCTGTTCTCAATCTTTCTACTGCTGCATCTATAGAGTCGCTAGAAACTGAATCTGGCGCATAAATAAACTCTGTTAAGTCTAGTCCTGTAAATTGAAAATTAGCATCATTGGTAGAAGCATTAAAATTATCAGATTTCCATCTAATAAACCCTAAATCTATAATACTAGCATTTAGGTTTATCTTCTCTGTAAGTTGGTAAGTACCTCCCAGGTCTATTGCAAAACCTTTGTTTTTATTATTAAAAAGGTAACCCGTTTCGTCATTATTATTGATGGCTGAATTAGAATCTAAACCAGATGTTCTCACATCAAATTCTCCGCTTACATTCCAATTGTAATCGTCCGGGTTAGTTTCTAACTTAAAAGTATTTCTACGTGTCCACACATTTGATTTTCCTGCCAAAAACTTTGCCTTTGCCCCCAAACTTAATTTGTCTGAAATCTCTCTTTGCCATCCCAATCCAAATTCACGGTAGTGAGTAAAATTAACTCCCGTATTCTTCATGTCTATCACTCCACCGTGGTGATCAAAATCTGCATTTCCATATAGTGGTAATTCTAAAAACCCTCTTGAAAAATTGGCTCTAGCAAAAACGTTTTCAGTAACATTGAAGCTGAAATAATTCTTTTTCACTTTAAACCCAAATGAAAGTAAATCAACTTTTAGATTTACCCCAACATAGTTGTTGTTTCTAATTTTTGTTTTAAAATTATCTATGGCCAAAGTGGTTGTGTTTCCATTTGTTTCAAATAAATTTTTTGGTGTGAATACCGTATTTATGTGATTAAAATATACAGATGAAACGACTGGCAAACCAATATTTACTGAAGCATTTGGTTTAAATGCTGGATTCAGATATTGCTTTTGCGGTACATAATCCATGTAATACAAAGTAAGGTCTTGCTGTGCTTGGGCAGAATATGTCCCAAGCAATATTGCTAATATAATTAGTGTTTTAATAGTTTTCATAGTCAGTTGGTGGTTACTTGATTACAACATTTAAATCCAATTTCGCAGATAATTTAATGTCTATATAATCTTCTGGAAAAATCTTAACATACCTCATAGAAGCTGCATCTACCGTATTGGTACTTGCTCTGAAAATAATTTTAGAAGAATTAGATTGAAGTAATCTTTTGTATTTCTCTTTGGTCATAATTGCATCTACAGTTTTAGTAGTTGCTCCTATCACTTTTCCGTAACTAGGGTCAGTACTTGGCACAGTAAAATTAACTGCCGCTCGTCCCAAAATCATTTGTGACCCATTATCAAATAAAGAATCTAAAAGTTGATTTGAGCTATCGGTAAAGTAAACTTGCAATTTCGCTTCTATTGGTAGTTTATTAATAACAAACATCCTTAAGGTAATTTTATTAATATTATCTGCATCTGCTTCACTTACTCCAAATACATCTTCTATGTCTGTATTATTCGTATCGTTCAAATTGAAGTCATTCCCGTATAAATCTAATGGAATTACAAATTTTGAGGCTGCTCTTATTTCAGAATTTTGAGTAACAAAGTTTTTAGTAACTCCTGATGGATTATATTGAAATGACGTGGCAAAAATAAACTTTGATGGTTTTTCATCCATTATTGTTGTTAAAGTTGGTGAAGTATTAGAATTATCAATTGTATGATTAGTAATTGTAGAATCCCCTACAATTGTTGCTCCCATAATAACAGGAATATTTGTTAATCCAGGACCTCCTAAATTTGTATTAACAGAATTATCTGGAGCTGTGATAGAAGTAAAGTTAGCATCCACATCAATACCGGTAGAATTAAAAACGGTAAGCTCTATTCTTGGATCAGCAAAACTTAATGTCCCTCCAAAAATATTGTCAAAAATATCGTACTCAACCGAATCGGTATAGTTTTTAGTAGCATTCCCAAAATAACCAAACACTTTATCTATGGAATTTAAACCAATATTAAAATTAAAATCAATGGATTCAACCCCTGTTGCAGGAGTTACTCCTTTAGTAACCGTAACTGCATAATTAAATCTCAAAGTATTATTTGTTGCCCCTCCGTCAGTCGCATCTATTTTATATCCATCAAGTAAATCATTAATAGTTGCTGTTACAGGTAAAGTTCCTGTATAGTTTAATGGAACTACTTTAGTATATACCACTCCATTTTTTACCAAAGAAGGTACGGTTAATGTAATAGATATATTATGCGCATAGGTTGAAGAAACCGAAAGGTTAAGATTACCATTTTGGATTAATATAGAATCCAATTGTTCTGATCCCGAAACTGATAATGTTGCAGTATTAGAAGAGGAAAAACTAGTGGAAGTTCCTGTTGAAGAAGAATTAAATGCACTAACAACAGAGGCTGGCATTGAAACACTAGTATTAACACCTTGGTTTTGTACTTGATAAATATCAGAAAAACCAAGTTTGTAAGCTTCGCTTAAATAGGCAAACTCCAAAATTCCTGTGGTTGGATTTACCTCCAAAAATCGATTCCCTTTTTCGTTCAATCTTCCTACTTGCAATTTAGCAGAGGCTATTGGTAAAGCAAAGCTAGGGTTAAAAGCATCTGAATTGATTCTATTCAAATTCACTTCGTCTTTGAGACAGCTAAATAACAACAAAGCTGGCAATAGTAGAATAATAGTTTTTTTCATAATTGTAGTTTTAAATACCCTTAAAAGGGAGATTTGTTTGATGAATAAAAAGCCTGGTCGAACCTTATATACATCAATACATACTTTTCAAAACTAAGACATTAAACCGTTATTCCAAAATTTCAATCACATTCGCTTTAATTTTATCACACAAATCATCTGTAGGTAAATCATTTTCATCAATCCCAAAAGGGTCTTCTATTTCCTCTGCAAGGATTTCCATACTAACCAACACATAGAAAATAAACACAGCAATTAGTGCCGAATAATAACCAAAACTCGCCACAAACGACAATGGAATAGTACTAACGAACACAAAAATGAACTTCTTCAAAAACGAACTATAAGAATAAGGCATAGGAGTATTCTTTATTCTTTCACACGATCCTGTAATATCCGAAAAAGTTTTCAAGTTGATATCAATAGACAAAAACTCTTCTTCTGATAATTCTTTATTTTTTTTCATTTCGTTAAGTTTCCAATACATCTTTTGTGCAATGTAACTTGTCTTGTGATTTTTCTTATTTATCTCCACTATCTCTTCCTCTGTTAAATCTAGCTCCTCTACTTTCACTCCCAATCTCAAATGTTCTTTCATTGCATAGGCATAATTAGGAATCATCCTTGAGAAAAACCCATGGTAAGATTTATCTGCAGTCATGGTATCAATCTTTATGGCTAAGTTTCTTGAGTTATTAATTAACTCTCCCCATTTTTTTCTTCCTTCCCACCACCTATCATAAGCTGAGTTTGTTCTAAAAACCAATAACAAAGAAAGCACAAACCCTATTAGAGAAAATACATCTTTCAGTTTCCCTAGTACTACCAAATCTTCTTCGCTTTCTATATAGTTTATCTCCAAGTAGGCCAAGCCCAAAGTAAATAAGCCCATATAAATCAACTCCTTCCACATAACAACAATCGTGTCGCTTTTGTGAAAAGTAAAAATGTGTTTAAACCAGAATTTAGGCTCGTATTTAATCATGAAATATTATTTAAAAGTATTCTCCACAAGAAACCAATTATTTAGGGAAAATAAAAAAATATTTCAATTTGTTATGCAAGCATAACAAATTTTACTATATTTGGGTATAATAAATTAAATGAAACCAGAAGAAACCATAGATTTTAACATTAGAAGTACTTGGCACAAGATTTCCAGAATGTACAACATACAAGCTGCGGAGCATGGTGTTAGCATGGCTACTGGCATGGTTTTGTTGAATATTGACTTGAAAGATGGAACTCCTTCTACCAGTTTAGGACCTAAAATGGGAATGGAGTCTAGAAGTTTGACAAGAACCTTGAAGAATTTGGAAAACGAAAAAATAATATACCGTCAACCAGATGAACACGACAAAAGGATGGTAAGAATATTCTTGACGGATTTAGGTATTGAAAAAAGAAACCTTTCTAAAGAAAAAGTAATAAAATTCAACAGCCATTTAATGGATAACATTAAAGAAAAAGATTTGAATAAGTTTTTTGAAGTACTAGAAAACATAAACGATTTAATAGACGAAAACAACATTTTTATAAAAAATAGTTAATATGAAAAGAAACATAAAAAGAGTGGCGGTAATTGGATCTGGAGTAATGGGATCAAGAATTGCGTGTCATTTTGCCAATGTAGGTTTGGACGTATTGTTATTGGACATTGTACCAAACGAAGCCAAAGAATCAAAAGATAAAAGGGCTAGAAACAAAATTGTGAATGACGCATTAACGGCTTCATTAAAGTCTAATCCATCTCCTATTTATAGTAAATCATACGCAAGTAGAATTACAACAGGAAACTTAGAAGACGACATTCATTTAATAGCTAAAGCCGACTGGATTATTGAAGTAGTAGTTGAAAGACTAGACATCAAACAAATTGTGTTTGGAAACATTGAAAAGCACAGAACACCAGGAACTATTATTTCTTCTAATAC
Source organism: uncultured Flavobacteriales bacterium (assembly GCA_964021785.1). Lineage (GTDB taxonomy): Bacteria > Bacteroidota > Bacteroidia > Flavobacteriales_D > CAJJDF01 > CAJJDF01. Next base: position 4,408 of record CAXIAX010000055.1, on the reverse strand, counting down.
TTCTGGAATTCCAATTCACATGATGCTTGAAGGAAGAAGTGAAGATTTTCAAAAACACTTTTTAGGAACTCACTTTTTTAACCCACCACGTTATTTAAAATTATTTGAAGTAATTCCAACACCAAAAACTGACCCAGCTGTGGTTGACTTTTTGATGGATTACGGATCAAAAATACTAGGAAAAACTACTGTTCTTGCCAAAGACACTCCGGCATTTATTGCAAATAGAGTGGGTGTATTTTCTATTCAAGCTTTATTTCATACGGTTGAAGAAATGGGACTTACAGTAGGAGAAGTAGATAAATTGACTGGACCTGTAATGGGAAGACCAAAATCTGCAACTTTCCGTACTTGTGATGTGGTAGGACTAGATACTTTAGTTCACGTAGCAAATGGAGTAAGAGAAAATTGCCCGAATGACGAAAGAAAAGATTTATTTGAAATACCTAGTTATGTTTCCAAAATGGTGGAAAACGGATGGCTAGGAAGTAAATCGAAACAAGGGTTTTATAAAAAAGTGAAAAATGCCGAAGGTAAAAGCGAAATTCTTGAACTAAACCTAAAAACACTAGAATATCAATCAAAAACTAGAGGAAACTTCCCAACTCTTGAGATGACAAAATCTGTCGATAACTTGAAAGACAGAACAAAAATGTTGTACAATGGAATGGACAAAGCGGGTGAATTTTATAAAAAATCATTCAATGGAGTATTCCAATATGTAACAAACAGAATTCCAGAAATATCGGATGAATTATACCGAATTGATGATGGATTAAAAGCCGGATTTGGTTGGGAGCTTGGTCCTTTTGAGTCTTGGGACGCAATAGGAGTAAAAGCGGCTATCAAACACATGGAAAAAGCAGACCTAAAACCTGCACAATGGGTTTATGATATGCTTGAAGCTGGAAACGAAACTTTTTACAAAGTAGAAAACGGAACAAGGTTATATTATGATATCCCAAGCAAATCTTACAAAGTAATTCCTGGAACCGAGAACTTAATCTCACTTGAAAACTTAAGAGAAACAAAAACAGTTTGGAAAAACTCTGGTGTTCACATTATCGATTTAGGTGATGGTGTATTGAACGTAGAATTTCATACTAAAATGAATACAATTGGAAGTGAAATCCTACAAGGATTAAACAAAGCAATTGATTTGGCAGAAACTGATCCACAATGGAAAGGAATTGTAATAGCAAACGAAGGTCAAAACTTCTCTGCTGGAGCCAATGTAGGAATGATATTTATGATGGCTATTGAGCAAGACTGGGACGAACTAAACTTCTCTATCAAAGCTTTCCAAGATACAATGATGAGACTAAGGTATTCTTCAATCCCTGTAGTTGCAGCTCCTCACGGAATGGCACTAGGTGGTGGTTGCGAAATTTGCTTACATGCAGATAAAGTAATTGCCAACGCAGAAACTTACATGGGTCTTGTAGAGTTTGGAGTAGGATTAATACCAGGTGGTGGTGGAACCAAAGAATTTGCCGTTCGATTGAGTGACGAATTAAAAGAAGGAGACATCAGAACAAACCAACTTAGAAATAGATTCTTGACAATTGGTCAAGCTAAAGTTTCTACCTCAGGAAAAGAAGCTTTTGAACTAGGTTACTTGAGAGAAGGACAAGATGAAGTAATTGTGAGTAGAGCTCACCAAATTGGATACGCTAAACAACAAGTAATCTTAATGGACTCTAAAGGTTATGTAGAAAAACCACAAAGAACCGATATTGATATAATGGGGAACGAAGGAATAGGAATTGTATATGTAGGAGCTCATTCAATGAGATCTGGAAACTACATCTCTGACCACGACCAATTAATTTCTGAGAAATTAGGAACAGTCTTGTGTGGAGGAGAAATCTCCAAAAGGACTAAGGTTTCTGAACAATATTTATTGGATTTAGAAAGAAAGACTTTCTTGGAATTATGTCAACAACCAAAAACATTAAAAAGGATTGAGAGCATACTGAAAACAGGGAAAGTTTTGAGAAACTAAGTTTCTTGAGATGTTCGGATTCTCAGATTCTCGGATATTCAGACTTAGATAAAAAAAAGGATTAATAATAACTAAAATGCATAATTACAGAGAACTTAAGATTTGGCATAAAGCAATTGATTTATCTGTGGATATTTATGAATTAGTTGCTGATTTTCCGAGTGATGAAAAGTTTGGAATAGTTTCTCAATTAAGAAGAGCTTCTGTTTCTGTTCCTTCAAATATTGCCGAAGGTTCAAGTAGAAAATCTGAGAAAGAATTTGCACATTATTTATCAATGTCATTAGGTTCTTTATTCGAAATAGAAACTCAACTCATTATATCAAATAGAGTTGATTATATAAAAGAAGAAACTCTTGAAGAGTATAAAGCTAAAATAACAGATATAATAAAAATGATAATGGCTTTTAGAAAGCATATAAAATAAATGTTTGTTCGTTTTCGGTCTGATAATCCGAAAATCTGAACATCAGAAAATCAGAAAATCAAACAAATATGAAAGCATATATAGTAGCAGGTTTCAGAACAGCAGTAGGGAAAGCACCTAGAGGAATGTTTAATTTCTATAGAGCAGATGATTTATCTGCAGATGTAATTAGGCATTTGATGAAAAATGTACCGAATGTAGCTGCAGATCAAATTGATGATGTAATTGTAGGAAACGCAACTCCTGAAGCAGAACAAGGACTGAATATTGGAAGAATGGTTTCTTTAATGGGGTTAGACTCAGAAAAAGTACCAGGAATGACAGTAAATAGATATTGTTCTTCGGGATTGGAAACAATTGCGATTGCTTCGGCAAAAATCAATAGCGGAATGGCTGATTGTATTATTGCAGGAGGTGTAGAAACTATGTCGCCAATTCCTTTTGGAGGTTGGAGATTAGTTCCTAATGCTAGTGTTTCTAAAAAAAGCCAAGAATGGTACTGGGGAATGGGATTAACAGCAGAAGCTGTAGCAAATCAATATGGTATTACAAGAGATATGCAAGATGAATTTGCAGTGAAATCTCATGCCAAAGCAGAGAAAGCAATTGATAGCGGAAGATTTCAAGATGATATTGTTCCAATATTTATTGATGAAACTTACCTAGACGAAAACGAAAAACAACAAACTAGACAAATCATCTGCGAAACAGATGAGGGAGTTAGAAGAGGAACAAATAAAGAAGGACTAGCAAGATTACGTCCCGTGTTTGATGCAAGAGGTTCGGTTACTGCCGGTAACTCTTCACAAACTTCGGATGGAGCTGCCTTTGTAATGGTGGTATCTGAGAAGTTTTTGAAAGAAAACAACCTAACACCAATCGCAAGGTTAATGTCTTACTCTGTTGCTGGATTAGAACCAAGAATTATGGGAATGGGCCCTTTGTATGCAATGCCAAAAGCATTAAAACAAGCCGGACTTTCTCTTAATGACATAGAGCAAATTGAACTGAATGAAGCTTTTGCTTCTCAATCTGTTGCCGTTATTAATGAATTAGGATTAAATCCTGATATCGTGAATGTGAACGGAGGTGCAATTGCTCTGGGTCATCCACTTGGATGTACAGGTGCAAAATTATCTGTTCAATTGTTTAACGAAATGAGAAAAAGAGGACAAAAATATGGTGCAGTAACTATGTGTGTAGGAACTGGGCAAGGAGCAGCAGGGATATATGAGTTGTTGAGCTAAGGCTCAACTGAGACATTAGAACCTAGATTTTAGACAATAGACTTTGGGATTCTTTGAGTTTGATTTTCTGATTCTCAGACTCTCCCCTCTTGAGAGAGGAATTGAAGGGGTGTGTTATTCATCTGAAAGTAAAAAAAAAGCCAATGAAACTTTACGCAATAAGCGGACTTGGAGCGGATAAAAGAGTGTTTCAGTATTTAAAATTGGAACATGAATTAATTCCAATCTCTTGGTTAACTCCAGAAAAAGGAGAACCGATAGAAGGGTACACAAAGCGAATGGCAGAAAAGGTGAATACGGAAGAGGAGTTTGGGATATTGGGTGTGAGTTTTGGAGGATTGGTAGCGGTTGAAATGAGTAAAGTCCTGAAGCCAAAAGTTACGGTTTTGATTTCATCTACTCAGACAAAAGAAGGATTGAGGAGCTTGTATAAATTGTTTGGTAAAACGGGTATAAATAAATTAATTCCTGCCAAGCTTTTTGATATGCCAAGAGGAATTGCAAAATTTCTATTTGGAACAAATGAAACAGAGTTATTGAACAACATTTTGAACGATACGGATGAAAATTTTACAAAATGGGCGGTAAACGAACTCATAAACTGGAAGAACGAAGAAAAAATTGAAAACTGCATACAAATAAACGGAACCAAGGATAAATTGATTCCACCAAATAAAACAGAAAACCAAATCCTAATTGAAGGTGGAGAACACTTTATGATTGTGGATA
>CAXIAX010000054.1:0-18285 GCA_964021785.1 uncultured Flavobacteriales bacterium | reverse complement strand
AAGTATTGAATGGTGAGCTTTCGCCTTTTGAAGCTAGTAGAATTGTGTTGGGGAATAAGTAATTACATCATAACAACTTTCAAAACTTCAACCTCTTCTCCGTAAATAATTCTTATTAAGAAAAGCCCCCTTCTATGTGTTGGTAGAACAAATGTTGATCTTTGAAAAACTGATTCTATTGTAACATCCTCACTGTAAATTGATTCGCCTTCTAAACTAAAAACATCAAAGGAGTATTTTTTTAATGAGCTATCCTTATTTGGTGGAAATATATTTAAAACTCCATCTATTGCTGGATTGGGAGCAATAATAAATTTTGTTGTTACGTCAATTTGCTCATTTGTTAAAGCGTTTTTATAAACACTTCCATCTTTAACTTGTGTTATTCCGTAGGTTCCACAAAGCTCTACCTTATATATTCCAGGTTCACTTACATCCCATTGATTATTAGCCGATTTATTAATAGGAACGTAAACCGACCCTTTGAGTTTATACCACCTCCCTCCATCAGCTGTGCAAGGATAACAATGCTGATCTAAACTGGCAGTTAGCCTAGCAAATACACCTTCTTCATTTTCAAAAATTGAGTGATTAGCACTTACAGTACACCCACCTGCAAAAGAAAAAAGAGTGAAAAAAATAAACGAAAACGATAGGATAATATGTTTCATAAGTAAATAGATTTTTAATCTTAACGATAATATACTAATAATGTAACGAATAGCCTAGTAACAATTGTTAAAACTGAAATCTATCATTGAAACTGGATGAACTTACGAAAAGGATTTAGTTCCCAAAATAACTACTGAGCCGAATTTATGACGAATTAAGCCTTTCTTTTTTCTTGGATTAGCTTTTTGGAAATTTTAATTATGAAATAAATTGCAACTAAAATCGGCCAAATAGCAACTACTATTTCTAAAAAATCACCAAAACTCGCTATTGAAATAAATTCTGTTCTATTTAATCCTGGAACAATCAAAGCAGTAAAACAAATAACAACTCCAATTATTAGTAAAATTAAAGATTGTTTCAATTTCTTCTCATAGCCGTTAAAAACTAAACTTAAGAAACCTAGATAACCCAACATTCCTAATAAAAGAAATAGCATTATTAAAATCTGAAAAAAATTGTAATTAAACTCGTAAAGTGAAATTCCAATTCCGAATAAACAAAGAAGAAAATAACCCGAAGCTATAAAAGTTGCAGAGACTAATGCTAAATCCTCTAGTATATTTTTGGTTAATCTCACAATTGACTAATACTTCCTCCTCCCTATCAACTCCGTAAAATCAATAATATTAGTTGCATTAGGTAATTCATCTACTATAGAAATTGCTTCATTTATCAATTCTTCTTGTAAATCTTCTGCTTTTTCTAGTCCATTATTAGCATTCAAAAACTCAATAATTGTTTCTTTGTTTTGCTCAAAATTATCTTTATCTCTAATAAGGGTTAGCATTTCTGAAGCTGTCGATTTATCTACATTTTCAAGAGCTAAAGCCATTGGCATATTAACTTTTCCTTCTTTCAAATCCTTAAACAATTCCTTGCTATCGTCTTTGTAATCAATGATATCGTCTTTTATTTGATAAGCAATTCCCAATTTTTCTGAATACTGTGATAACAAACCAGATTCTTCTTCGGTCATCCCTGTAGAATAAGCTCCAGACAAACAACTTGCTTTCAACAAACTTCCTGTTTTAAGAGCTGCAATTTGCTTTAGTTGCTCTACACTATTTTCACTTTCTTTGGTCGCATTCATCTGAATTAGCTCTCCCTTAGACAAAGAAACTAAAGTTGTTGAAATAATTTCCAACAGCCTATATTCTTTTTCCTTAGTACAAACCTCTATCATTTTAGATAATAAATAATCGCCCATCAACACAGTTGCTTTATTTCCAAAAACAACATTAGCAGAGGTTTCTCCTCTACGCAATTGGGCTGCATCTACTACATCATCATGCAGCAAAGTTGCTTCATGCAATATATCTATCAAAATTGAAGAAAGATACGTAGATCGGTTAGTTTCTCCATATAGCTTAGAAGAAAGCAAAGTTAATCTAGGTCTTAAATTTTTTCCTTTCTTTGCAAAAACGAATTCCAAGAAAGTAGAAATTAAAGGAGAAGTCTCTTTCGTATCTTGAAAGAAAATTTCACGTTTTAACCCATCAATTTTTACTAAATCTTGTTCTAGTATCTCTTTGTAATTATTTTCCATTATTAGTGTTGACATAATAATTTATTTTAAAAAAGTAAAGTATTCTTTTAATACTGTATCGTTATCTGCCAAACTTGTATTAATTTCTAACACACTTGGCTGATTATTATTTTGTATAAACTCATCAAAAACCACAGCTAATTCGCTTTGTGATGTGGCTTTATAAAATTGTAAGTCGTAAAGGTCGCAAAATTTCTTGATAGATGTTTTGTGTGGTGTAGTAAAAAATGGCAAAGATGTTTCGTCCTTTTGTGGATGAGGCAATATTTTGAATATATTTCCTTCTCCATTATTAATTACTATTACCTTAAAATTACTAGGAACGTGATTGTGCCAAAATGCATTAGAATCATAAAAGAAACTAATATCACCAGAAATTAATACTGTGTTTTTGTTTGCTACACAAGCCCCAATCGCAGTAGAAGTACATCCTTCTATTCCACTCACTCCTCTGTTTCCGTTATAAATTACATCTTCTCTTTGGTCAAACAATTGAATGTATCTCACTACCGAACTGTTTCCCATTTGCAGATTACAAGAGGGCAACTTTGTCAAAATAGTTTCGAATACTTTTAAATCTGAAAATTGCGTTTTCGCCAAAAACAAGTTATGTTTTTCTATAGAATCTTTTCTAATTGCATTCCAACTTGTTGCAAACTGATTTTCTTTGTTCGGTTCAATTCCTTTGGAACTAATTAATGCCAAAAACTCAACTTCCTCCCTCCTTTTCTCAAAGGTTTCCATTTGGAATAAATTTTCGTTTCTAACATCCGAAAAACTCCAATGCTCTTTTGGCTTATGAGCTCTAAATAGTTGTTTTATCTTTTTAGAAATAACCGAATGACCAATCGTTACAATCAAATCAGGAATAAATCCTTCAGGATTTTGTTTATCAATTATTTCAATCGTTCTGTCAATGCAAGAATTAAAATCTTCCGACACCACATCTCCTGTAGTTTCGGTAAGTACCACCACATTGTTATCTGTTTCTATCAGTTTTTCTAATCCTGCTTGCAGATTTTCGTAATTGTTTTGAAATACCAAAACCAATTTACTTGAATATGAATTCCACTTATTGATTAGTTCTTCCGATTTTTCAGAAACGCTTTGAAATGACTCTATTTCTTCGTGTCTAGGACAATTTTCTACAGGAGCTACATCCAAAGTATCATACAAAGGTTCAGCCAATTGTACATTTAAATGAACAGATTTTTTATTTTCTATTAAATTATAAAAAGCTTCTTGGATTATAGCCGAATTCAGTTCTTTCTCGTCATTTTCGTCTTCGATTAAACTGTAATTATTATCACAAAAATTTTGATATAAATTGGGTTGATTGATAGCTTGCCCATCTCCTATTTCCAATCCATTACTTTGTCTATCGGCAGTAATCACTAACAAAGGAATCCCTTGAAAATGTGCTTCAGCAATAGCTGGAGCATAATTAAGAGTAGCAGTTCCCGAAGTGGAAACGATAGCTACGGGTCTTTTCTTTTGCTGGGCAATTCCCAGAGCAAAATATGCCGCAGAGCGCTCATCAACTATACTGTAACAAGTAAAATAAGGATTATTGGTAAACGAAATTGTAAAAGGTGCATTTCGCGAACCAGGAGAAATAACAATATCCTTTACACCTTGTTTTTGACAAAACTCGACCGTTTTTTGAACCGATATTTTATTACTTACTTTCATTTATTTTTTAGAGGCGACATGTATTGCAGCAATTCCACCCGATACATTTTTATAAGTAGCGTTTTTAAATCCGTTTTCTTCTATGATTTTTGCAAAATTATCTTCTGTTGGGAAAGCCTGAACAGATTCTGGCAAATAAGAATAAGCTCGGCTGTCTTTAGAAACTAATTTCCCAATAAAAGGCATTAATCTACGAGAGTAAAAATTAAACAATTGCTTAATTGGAAACTTAGTTGGATTAGAAAATTCCAACACGATAATTTTCCCTCCTGGGCTCAATACTCTACTAATTTCGGATAATCCTTTTCCAATGTTTTCAAAGTTTCTTACTCCAAAAGCAACAGTTACGGCATCAAATTTGGCATCATCAAAAGGAAGATTTAATGAATCTCCATATTTCAATTCTATTCTGTCCGATAAATTCTTTTTTATCACTTTCACTTTTCCTACTTCTAGCATTTTGTTAGAAATATCCACTCCTGTAATTTGAGCATCTTTTAATTTAGATAAAGCCACAGCTAAATCTCCAGTTCCAGTTGCAACATCTAGCAAGTTTTTGTGAGGAATATCTTTTACGATATTTCTAACTTTTCTTCTCCAAATTTTATCGATTCCAAGGGAGAAAAAGTGGTTTAGAAAGTCATATTTACCCGAAATATTATCGAACATTTCGGCAACTTGTTCAGTCTTTGCGTTAGACTTTTCTTTGTAAGGGTTGATTTTTTCGCTAGTCATTTTCAGAAATGATTGAAAGTTTAATATTATTTGTAAATATACGGTATTTTTTAGTAATATTGGAATATAGTAATTGATAATTAATCGTGGATAGTTATAAATCACAAGCACCAAATAACAAATTCCAAATATAATAGAAATCACTAACACGTGTAATGCCGTTCCGATAATTATCGGAATTGATTCAGTATCTTTATTCATTGAAATATTACCACTTTTACTACAATGTGAAATATTCTTTGCTAGTTCCTGAAAAGAAATCAGGATGACATTGAATAAAAGAATGATTAATGAAATTAATTTCTAACATAAATAAGTTGAATCTTAATCCAAGAAAACTCTTTTTGATTGATGGAATTGGAGCAGCTATTTCATTTATATTACTTCGATTTATTTTACCTAAATTTCAAGAATTTATTGGGATGCCGACAAGTATCTTATCAGACCTCTCCTTGTTTGCAGCAACATTATTAGTTTATTCGGCTTATTGTTATTTTGATGTAAAAAATAATTTGACGAAATTTTTATTAGGATTAGCAATTGCCAATTACACCTATTGCTTGGCTTCTTTTTACTTTATGATAGTCTACTTTACAGAATTAACCTGGATGGGTATTAGTTATTTTATAGTAGAAAAATTAATTGTACTAACTTTGGCAACTTTAGAACTAAAAACCGCATTGAAATGAAATGGATTAAAGCAGCACGATTAAGAACACTTCCTCTCTCCTTGGCAGGAATTATAATGGGGGGTGCATTAAGCTTTTGTGGTAATTTTAATTCTACAATTTTCTGGTTGTGCATAGCTACAGCTACTGCATTTCAAGTATTATCTAATTTTGCAAACGATTACGGAGATTTTGCCAAAGGAACAGACAATGACGACCGTGTGGGACCAAAAAGAACTATGCAAGCCGGATTAATTTCTAAAAAAGAAATGAAAACTGCTCTTGTTATCACTTCTATCATTTCACTAGCGCTTGGTGGTTATTTATCCTATTTGGGAACTCAATTAATGGAGACAAAATTTCTTATTTTATTTTTGATTCTAGGAACAGCCTCTGTTGTTGCAGCAATTAAGTATACCGTAGGAAAAAACGCATACGGTTATTCTGGAATGGGAGATATTTTTGTATTCCTTTTCTTTGGATTAGTTGGAGTTTTAGGTTCTAAATTCTTAATTGCAGGAGCTCTTAATTCCCAAGAAATTTTGCCCGCAATAAGTATTGGATTATTCTCTATGGCGGTTCTTAATCTCAATAACATGAGAGACGAACACAATGACAAAGCCAATAATAAAAACACTTTGGTAGTGAAAATGGGATTGGAAAAAGCGAAAACTTACCATTACACAATTCTAATATTAGGAATGTTATTATTACTAATTTACTCCATCACCAACTACCTCTCACTTTGGCAATTTCTATTTGTTATTCCTTTTATATTATTTATAAAACACCTTCTTTTTGTAAGAAAAACTACAGAAAACAGAGCACTAGATCCTGAATTAAAAAAAGTAGCATTATCTACTTTTTTTACTGCCCTATTATTTATGCTAGGAATATTTTTATCATGTTAAAAGCAAGTTACACCAAATACACACTTCAGTTTTCTGAAGAAAGAGGAACATCTAGAGGTTGGTTACAAACCAAAGACTCTTGGTTTATAAAAGTATGGAACGAGAACAACCCTGAAGTTATTGGAATTGGGGAATGCAGTTATCTCCCTGGCTTAAATCCAGAAAACTTGGCAACATATGAAAATAAGGTAAATGAAGTGTGTGAGAGAATAAACGAATCGGATTATTGGTTAGATAATGGTTTAGCACAATTTCCTTCCGTTCATTTTGGACTGGAAACTGCTTTGTTAGATTTAGAAAACAAAGGTTCTAAAATCTTATTCGAAACTGACTTTAGTTTGAATAACAAACCTATTGCAATTAATGGATTGATTTGGATGGGAACTCATGAAAACATGATGGCTCAAGTAGACGAAAAAATTAGTCAAGGATTTAGATGTATCAAGCTAAAGATTGGAGCAATTGATTTTGAAAAAGAATTACACATTTTAAAATCTATCAGAGAAAAAAGCAAAAAAATAGAATTGAGAGTAGATGCAAATGGCGCTTTTTCTCCGGCAGAAGCTTTGGAAAAACTAATCCGTTTGGCAGAGTTTAATATTCATTCTATAGAACAACCCATAAAACAAGGATTACCTGCTACAATGAATCAATTGTGCCGAGAAAGCCCTATTCCTATTGCTCTAGACGAAGAACTAATTGGTAAATTTAGTAAAGATCAAAAAGCAGAAACTTTAGATGCCATAAACCCTCCGTATATCATTTTGAAACCTTCACTTATTGGAGGAATAAAAGGGAGTAAGGAATGGATAAAATTGGCTGAAGAACGAAACATAAAATGGTGGATTACTTCTGCATTAGAATCTAACATTGGACTAAATGCCATAGCTCAATTTGTTTCTACTACCGACAATACCATGTATCAAGGACTGGGAACAGGTAAATTGTATACGAATAACATTCCTTCGCCTTTGGAGGTTGTTGGAGATGAAATTAAATATAATCAATCCGAAAAATGGGATTTAAATGGATTATAAAGAGCTTTCACATATCACGATAAACAACAAACAATTCTCGAAAGAGGAAATTCTCATTATGCCTAATAATGGAGAATCTCATTTGGATGATGTGTTTAGATTTTTGAAATCTTGGTTTGATGAAAACAAAAATATTCCCGTACAAACATCAGGATCTACAGGAAAACCAAAGCAAATTTCCATTCCAAAGCAAAGTTTTGTCGAAAGTGCAATGAATACTTGTGACTACCTAAAACTAGGCGAACAAACCAAAGCTCTGCTCTGCATTCCTGTGAAATACATTGGAGGAAAAATGATGGTGATAAGAGCTTTAGTTGCTGGATATAATTTGGTCGTTCAAGAACCAAGTTCTTCTCCCTTATTAAATTCTAGTGAGAAGATAAATTTTATTGCTTTAACACCAATGCAAGCAAAAAACAGTTTGGACAATTACCCTGTTGAATTTGAAAAAATAGACAAAGTAATTATAGGTGGAGGGGCCGTTTCTGAAGAATTTAATAAAGAAATTGAATCCCTAAAAAACACAATTTACTCTACATTTGGCATGACAGAAACTGTGAGCCATATTGGACTGAGAACATTAAACGGAAAAAATAGAACTGATTTTTATCAAGTATTTCCTGCTTATTCTATTTCTAAAAATGAAAATAATTGTTTGGTGATTGCCTGCCCTACTTTATCAAGTGAAACGATAACTACAAATGATATTGTAGAAATAAAAGATAGTTCTTTTAAATTTCTAGGCAGATTAGATAACGTAATAAATACTGGAGGTATAAAAGTTTTTCCCGAAGAAATAGAGAAGCAACTAGCTCCTTTCATGAATGGAGAGACATTCTATATTACTTCTAAAAAAAATGAGTTATTGGGAGAGAAAGTTGTTTTAATTTCAGAAAATAATTCGATTATATTAGAAGAAGTTAAAACCAAAAATCATGGTTTATCTAGCTATTCGTTCCCAAAAGAAATGCTAATTAAAAAAATTGAACTTACCGAGTCTGGCAAGATAATGAGAAGGAAGTATTAATACCCTCTTATTATGACAACAAGAGCGTGAATATTAGCTCCAAAAACTAATACTCCTCCAATAATCAATAAAGCTAAAACAGAACCTGTCAAAGTTCCTCCAATTAATAAAGCAGATATCACAGCCATAGCTAACACTACAATTCCTGCTAGCCATATTATTAGATTAATTTTTATTGACTCTACTTTTCCCACACCAATTAAGATTGCTAAAGGACCAATTTGAGAAAAATACAACACCACAATTGCAAGTAAAGCTAATAGAACTCTATTTAGCTTATCACTTCTATCAATAGGTGAAGCTACTGAAACCTCTTTATTTGAGTTCCATTTTACTTCCATTTTTTGTTGTGGAATAGTAGCAAAGGAAACTAACTTTTCTTTTGCCCCAATGATTTTCTTTTTTACCAATCGCAAACTTTGGTGTTTCACTGTATTTAAAGGAAACACCTCAGTTGCAATATTTATATTTTTTTCTGAAGTAATACTTACATCTTCAATAAAACTTGAATCAGAATAAACTTCAACACTTTCATTTGATTTATGATTAACTGCAATGTTTTCTCCTCCTTTTTCTTTTTTAAGAGTTTTAGATGAGTTTATATGCCAACCTTTTTGGTATTTCCTTTTTTGGAATAACTTATTTGACACTACTTGATTAGAAGTAGAACAAGATGCTAAAATTGAGCATACCAAGACAAATGAAAGTAATATTCTCATAATTTTAGATTATTCCTAATAAAATTAACAGTGCATAAATAATTCCTGGCACCCAAAACAAAAGAGTTAGAACTATAGAAATTATGAACTCAGTACTTGACCACCCTGACACCAACCCAACTGTTACAGGAGGAAGTAGGAAACAAAGAATTAACAATACAATAAATGGTGCTCCAGAATTTGAAGAGTTACTTTTATTTGATTCTGTTGAGATAACTTGCTTACTCTCTGTATTTTTAACTTGCTTACTGGCAGTAAAAAAAGCAGGAGACTCATCAATAATTTCATTTGATGCTGAATTATTTTTACTCTTATTTTCTTTTTGTTTTTCAGATACTGATTTTGTTTTCACTACAGCATTATTTGCAACTACTACAGATGTAGCTTGAACAGCTTCAGATTTTGCAACAATTTCTGTTGATTTAACTATCTGAACTTCCTCAGAATTAGTTTCTTCTAGCGCCAATTCAGTTTCTTCATATTTCTTAGTCTTATCAATTTTATTGATAGAGTTAACATGCCATCCTTTTTTATATTTCCTTTTTTGAAATAATTTATTGGATACAACTTGATTGGATGTGGTACATGATGCAATTATTGAAATTGCTAGTACAAAAACTAGTGTCTTTTTCATTCTTTCTGTTTTAGTTAATTATTAATATGAATAAATGTAACTAAATGAAATGAAAAAAATATGCTATACTCCTAAGAGTTATTTACAATGCGTTTTTAATTTTTTGAGGTAAGTCTATCTCTACAACATCATAAGATAATTTTATCATGTTAGAAATAGCTTCTGCATTTGAGATACCATGTGCAATAATAACATTAGAATTGATTCCCAAAACAGGAGTACCTCCATAACTTTCATAATTAAATCTATCAAAGTAAGAATCTTCTATTCCTCTCTTCTTAATTATTTCGTAGAAGGATTCAGCTTGTTTTAGAATTACATTTCCAGTAAATCCATCACATACAATTACATCTGCTCCATCATTAAGAATTCCTCTACTTTCAATGTTACCAATGAAATTAATTCTTTCGTTCTTCTTCAGTAATTTATGAGCTGCTTTTGTGAGTAAGTTTCCTTTCTCCTCTTCTTCGCCAATGTTCAATAATCCAACCTTAGGACTTTTTATTTTACAAACATGTTCGGCATAGATTGAACCAATCATTGCAAATTGATCCAACATTTCTGGTTTACAATCCGCATTTATTCCAACATCAAGAATTATTCCATCCTTTCCGCTTTCTCTCGGTAGTAAACTAGTAATTACTGGTCTAGAAATCCCTTCTGCCATTCCTATGGCTTGGGTTGCCCCTACCATCATAGCTCCAGTATTTCCTGCCGAAGAAAAAACATCAATTTTTCCAGCCTTAAGGTAATGAAACCCTTTAACTATACTAGATTCTTGTTTTGTTAAAAATGCTTTAACTGGGTGGTCATTGTAACCAATTACTTCCTTGCAATCTACAATAGTAATATTAGGCTCAGAACAGAGTTCTTCGCCTAAATGTTGCAAAATGGACGTAGTTTCCCCAAACAAAAAAAGAGACACAGAATTTAGTAAATCTTTATGACTTTCTAAAAACTTCTGCACTCCATTTAAGTTACATTCTGGGGCATTATCGCCTCCCAGAATGTCAATCCCAATCTTATAGGATTCAGTCAATTATACTTCTTCTACTACAGTCTTGTCAATAACAACTTGACCTTTCCAGTACAATTTTTCTTCGTGCCAGTAAGCTCTGTGAGTTAAGTGAAATTCTCCAGTAGTAGGACATTGAGTCAATTGTTGACTAGCTGCCTTGTAATGAGTTCTTCTTTTTCTCTGTCTTTGTTTTGACTGTCTTCTCTTTGGATGTGCCATTTTATTCTATATTATTTTTTTAAATCTTTTAATTTATCCCACATTGGGTTCGATTCGCTCTCTTTTATTTCTCGTACTCTTAGTTCTTCTATCTGTTTCAGAACTTCTTTGTTACAGTCTCCATCTTGATGTATGTGACTTAATGCTACTGAGGTTACAAAATACTCGTAAATGTACTTTGCAAAGTTAATCTCATACTCAGATTGGTTTAGAAAAACAATGCTTTCGTCATCACTTTCTCCTTCTCCGTATTTGAAAAACAATCTATCTTCAGTTTCAAAATCTTGAACCAAGTCATCACCACATCTATCACACTGTGAAGTGTAACTTCCTGTAAGGACCAAATCAAGTATCAACATTGTTGACATTTTATGTAAATCTACTGTAGCAGTAAACTTCACATCTTCAACATAATCGTAATTGTAAGACTCAAAGAACTCTTCATTTTCGGTAAATACAAACTCGTGCTTACCTTCCTTAAGTCCGGTAAATGGAATCACATATTTCTTTTGAATATCCATAGTTAAAGGTTTAAGGACTGCAAAATTAATAAATATTCCTGATATTACATTCTTTTTACAAAAAAAGTTAATCTCTTTTGCAACTTTTATTCAAACGTACAGATTTCTTGCCCTTGTTTTACTCTCTCTTCTTGCTTTTTATATCTTTGTAAAGGTACAAAAATAGGTTACCTTTTTATTCTTTTTTGTTACATATAAAACTTTGCACACAAGATTGAGAACAGATTATCAAATATTAGGTATAAATACTAATGCATCTTCGGAGGAAATTAAAAAAGCCTACAGGAAGCTAGCTATGAAATATCACCCTGATATTAACCCCGATTCTCCTCCAGAAAAATTTCTTGAAATCAAAGAAGCTTACTTCAATCTCACTCTTAACAAACCCGAAACCAAGGATTCATACTCTACAGAAGATAAAGTATTTAGCAGAAGGTACAACAGATGGTTTTCTAAGGATGAGTTTGATGAATTACTAAAAAAAGGAGCTAAACTTAGGCAAAAAAAAGAGGAAACCGAAAAGGAAGAGGCTCTAAGAGAATTTGAAGAATTAAAACAATCATGGGTGTACAAAGCCTTTCCTTTTGTTGCCATTTTTGGACTAATTTTCATTATATTTTTAATGATGGATTACTATATGAAACATTCATTAAAGCATGTAAATTATGAAGAAACGAATAGAATAAGTTTAATTGAAGGCACAATTGCGGGCAGAACTCCTCCAGGATATTTTATTTCTGAAATTATCACATCAGATGAAAATAATAAAATACACAAAGTACAATTGAGAGGCGATTATGGTCATTTATTCTTCAATAATGACAATATTAAATTGATGCAGACTCCTGTTTTTAAAATAGATTTAGGCTACACTACTAATAATGTTTTTTATTTTGATGGAAATAAGAAAAAAGCATTTCATTTTCCGCTAACCGTTTTTACAATTTTGTTAATTAGCTTAACCTTATTTTTTAAAAACCCAACTCCTTTTTATTATGCCTTACTTAACACTGCGGTAATTGGTATTCCCTTGCTAAGTATAATCTTTATTCTATTTAGCTTCTCTGGGTAGACTAAAACTTGTTTTAAGATCATTTTCTATATGCGTGAAGAATTTTTCATCTAAGGCATACACAATGATATCATAATTGGTTTTACCCTCTCCTTGTATCGTTTTTGTTACTTTTGGCTGAAAAACAGAAGTTACCCAGGGCATTTGCAATATTCTATTTTTAATATCTTGCTCTGTCACCCCATCAGAAACTAATATTGAGAAACTATAAGACGAGAAATCTGAAGAAAAATCTTTTTTCACAATCTCTTTTTTTACCATATTCCCATAAGGAATCTGTATGATTTCTCCTACGTTATTTTGTATTTCCATATCAAATACATTCATTCTATGCACTACTCCTGAGTAATTATCTATAGATAATTTTTGACCTAAATTAATATCTCCTTTAAGCCTAAAGAATAACCCATTAATAAGGTTTATTAAATACCCACGACCAAGGTAAACAAAAACCAAAGAAAGTATTACACCAAAAAATGGAAAAGGCCTGATAAAAATATACAAGGCGTATAGCACAAACAATACCCAAACTAAAGTATAAATCACGGGTAATTTCATAATTACTTTTTTCCTTTTTACTGGAGATTTTATAATTAAGTGCACCAAATAATTTCTAAAAACTACCATCAATAAATAGATAAAACCACCAAAAATGACCACTCCAAATAAATTGAAGATGGATAATTGAGACAAATCTATTTTAAAAAAATCATTCATTTTATATTATTTTTTTGTCTTTGATGTATTGACGAATATAGAAAAACACTTCTTCTGACAATTCATATACTCCGTTTTTTGGTTCTTCTATTAATCGTATTCTTTTCATTTGATTAAGAATAGACTTGTAGGCAAAATTTCCTCCAAAAATCACTTCCAATTGTTTCAAACTAATTTCCTTATGGAGTACTAGAAGCTTTAGTACAACCAACCAATCTGGATTAGAAATATCTGGAAAGAATATAGATTTTGGTTCTTTTATATAAATAGTATTTTCCTCTACCGCTTGTATATTATTTATCCAACCCAAAAATGCTCTTCCCAAATTACCTTTATAGATCGAATGGTATTTTTGATAAAAATTTTGAAGTTGCCTGTCAGAAAAATCTTCTTCGCGCTTTTCATTCAAAACAAATTTCATTCCTCCCGCTTGGTGTTTTAATTTCATAGATTCTATAAACCCATCTTTACGAATTGGAAGAATCATGATAGAAGAAACAATTACCTCATCTATGTCACACACTTGTTTTAAATAGGCATAAAAATCGATAGAACAATTAAGTATAAAATGATGTTTCTTGCCAAACTCTGCAACTAATTTTTTTATTCTCTCAATAACACTCAAGTCTGCTCCCCATTTATCTAACTCATTAAATACAAGAGTTAACGCACCCATAGATTTTAAGTTCTCTTCTATACTTAATTCGTTTTGAAATGCATCTGCTACAGATTTATCAAACGAGCTACTGATTAACTTGTTTTCAATAATAGGCTCTAATGCTACTACTTTCCTTTTTAATAACCTAGAAGACACATAGTCGGTAAAGTACTTCTTCCCAGACAACTGCTCACCTATCACTAAAATTGCTCCTCCCGATTTTTTGTTTAGCAATTGTATTGCTTTCTGAGCTTGTGCAATTTCTACATCTCTATTTTCTATTTGTAATGGAGCTGCATGATCTCCTAAAAACAATTTTTTATAAAAAAACGGTACAGAATCTTTAACCGATTTACTCATTTTATTCTTCTCAACAAATTGAGATACAACCGAACTTAAATTTACATTTGATTTGTTCTTGTGATTAAATTCTGTAACCAAAAACTCATCCCTTTGTTTATCCAAAAACGACAAAGTTTGTTTTAATCTTATCTTCAATTCTCTTTTTGTCGTATTAATATACTTAGAGATTTTACTTGTGGTAACACCTGTTTTCTTAATGTATTGATGGATTGCAGCACTATTCCCTGCTATAAAATCATAATCCAGTAATTTATAAGTCTCCTCAAGCTCTTCCTCTATTCTAGACACATACTTCTTGAATCTTGTTTCTATAGAATCTTGCAATAAGAGAGATTCTTTGTTTAGTTGCTCTCGCACTTGCTCCGCCAAATCCGACTCATTAATAAAATCTATTGTTTCTAAAGTGATGGATTTATTTTTAAACCCTCCCATCATTTCATTCAAATCATTTTGCAAGCTATCCGACTCCGAATTAAGTGATTTTATCAATTTATTTTCCACAGAAAACAAGATTAGCTTCTGTAGTTGAATTGTATTTATCTTTACCCCACTTCCCTGAACTTCGTTAAAATTATTAAGAGATTCTACATCCATAATCTCCAAAGAACTACTTAGTTTGTATACAATCTTTTCTACTTTTTTTATCGTTACATTAATTAATTCCTCTATATCAAAAGAAAACAAAGGCAGCTTATTTATAAACTTAATCAACTCAAGTTTTGTACCCATGGTACTTTCTGTAAGTGATTCATCTAAGGTTTTATACTGGGCTACTTGTGCCAACTGTGGTTTAATACTCAACCTATTTATAGAAGAAGCTGTTTCTTTTATAACCTTATCTATTTGAGGATGAATCTCATGAAGAGAGATATCTAAAATAACCGCATTATTTATTAGCTTACTGTTTCGCTTGAAATAGGCTGGATAGGAATTAAGGTTTTTCGATTGTTTCTTGTATTCTTTCCCTCCTTTTTCTTCTGCTTTTTCTTCTATCTCATTATTAATTGATAGTAAATTCAACTTATTAGATAAAGAGTAAATATAGTCGCCATTTACCTTTGTAAAGGTTCCTGATAGTACTTTAAAATTATCTTCCAGTTTCAGTTTATATTCATTTATATCACTAAGAAATCTTGACGATATAGCATCAAATTCTTCCTTGCTATATGTACTTGTTTTATTTCTTAAAGAGTAATATTCATCTTTTATTTCATCCGATAACAAGTTAATTATTGAGGCATTTTTATAAACATATATCCCTCCTTGCATCAATTGTTTTTCTATAATTTTTAAATAAAAATTTTGATAATAAAAAGAAACAAAGTCTTTGTATCTAATATTTCTCCTTGGCTTAATACCTAGCCTTTTCTTCTTAAATAAAATCCACTTTTTAGCTCTTTGCTCACTTTTAGTATCTCCTTTTTTAATTTGTAATTCTTCCACAGATATCTCTCTCAATATCTTTGCAGGCAATTTAGATTGATACACTTTATTTTGTTCAAATAAAATAGAGATCGCCTCCTTGAATTTCTTTTCATTTTCCTCCAGAAAAACAGTGTTGTATGTTTTTAATGCTTCGGAAAGCTCTTTTACATAAAACTTAAAGGAATTATCCAGCAACTCGAAATTGGCTATTCTATTGGATGAAAACTGTTTTTCTACTTTGTTTTTATTCTCTTCCAATGCCATTTCTATTTTGGTAAGAATAGAAACATATTCAGAATGAATAGGTTTAAAAACAGAGTCTATTAAATGAGTCGAATTCCTTTTATTAAACACCATCATATTGGTTAACCATGGGGAGCCAAAAAACTCTGGATTCAATATATTTTCTACCTCCTCTTCCTCTTCTGTTACAAACTGATTCTCTTCTGTTTCTTTTTCAAGTTTCACTTCTGTTTCTTCAAAATGTGACGAAGCTTTAACAAGTAAAGTTGTCCCCAAAATTTTCACCAACTCATTGGTTTTTTCTACAAACCTTTCCTCATCATCTAAATGAGCAGGAATCCCAACAATTACCAAATCAGAATCAAAAGATTCTACTTTCATAATCTCATACAAATCTTTATTTTCTAATTCATTGTTTATGATTTTTGTTTTGGCATTGATACGATAATTAGAAACTAATTCATTTATTATTTCTTCTAACTGAGGCTTATTATCGTTTTCCTCATTTACATATAAAATTCTTAATTCTGCATGTCGCCAATCTATAGAACTATTCATGAACTTTGCTAAATTCAATGTAAGCTCCGTGGTATTACTAAAGTCATTCCACCAAATATCTATGCTTTTCTTGGCCCCAAACCCTCTTTGCTTGTCATAGTCTAGGTACAAAACATTGTAGTCTAACTCACATAAATTATTGGTAAGTTTTGTAAATTTTGTTGGTTCATCCGAGCTTCTTTCCCAACTCGTAAGAATTGTATTGGGTTCTACTCCCGAAAAACCATAGGTGCTAGAAATTGCTTTTATCCCTTCGTATACATCTCGACACTCTTGTCTTCTTGCAAAAATTCCTTGACTATACAATTCATCATCCTTTACAGATTGCTTGTGTTTTGGAAAAAGTAATTTGGCTGTTTTGTTTTCTACCAAATCAAAATTAGAAATCATTCCCTTGGCTCCCGCAACCGTTTTACTAAATTCTATTAATTTATCTCGGCACTCTGTTCCCCCACTAAACAATAATATATTAGGGTTCCAATTCCTTTTGTGAGTAGATTTTTTATCCAAGTTTTTAAGTCCAAGTTTCACAATAGATGACCATACACTTTGCCAAACATCTCCAGAACCTAAAACCAATTCTTTACGAGTAAGCCATATAAATATCAACATCATAACAAGAATTGCCACAACTGCTGCCAATAAATTTAACTGAATCATTAATACAAAAGTGACAATTGCTCCTACCAACGAAACCCAAGTTGGAATTTTAAAACTTGGCCTGAAATCTGGACTTGCCCATTGTTCTAGAAAACAAGATATATTAATAAATAAATAGGCTGCCAAATAAAACATGGCTACTACCTCAGCTATTACATCCAATTCTCCAATAAGAATTCCTGCTTGTGCGATTACAAAAGTTAAAATAAGTGCATTTCGTGGTTCATTGTCCACTCCTACTCCTTTTCCAAATATTTTGGGCGTAATACTATCAACCGACATGGCTTGTAGGATTCTTGGCGCTCCCAAAATTCCTCCCAAAGCTGATGATAATGTTGCTCCCCAAATTCCTCCGATTACTAATACGGGAATCCATCCAAATTTTATTAGTGCATTTTTGTCTCCAATTAAATTTTCTATATCTATTGAATAATAGATAAAAACTGCCAATCCCAAATAGACCAACAACCCAGTTCCTACGGCCAACATTGTTCCCCAAGGGATAGATTTTTTAGGGTCTTTTAAATCTCCCGACATGGCTACTCCGGCTGTAAAACCAGTAACTGCGGGAAAAAATATTCCAAACAAAACAAAGAAACCAACTCCTCCTTCTGTCGTTCCGGATAAATCGAATGTTTTTCCTGTTTGAGTTCCAAAAAGGATAGAAATGATAGATAAAACGATTGCTCCCAATATCCAAAACTGAGATTTTATTGCAATGCTTGTGCTTATATAAGCAATAGATACGATTAAAAACAAGGCTAAAGACCCTACAACTCTAATGTGATTTATGGTAACTTTCTCTATGCCTAAAGGCTCTTGCAGCACAACTAAAGCACTCTCTGCAAAACCTATTAAATAAAGAGCAATACTTAGTGCAGTAGCTACAAATAAGGTAATTCCTATCGATCCTCCAATGGGCAAACCAAGACTTCGAGAAAGCATGTAGTAAATTCCTCCTGCCTTTATTTTTCTATCTGTTGCTACAGAAGAAACACTTAACCCTGTAGAAACCGATACAATGTGAGCTATTAAAATAATAAAAATGGCCGATTCTAATCCTGCATTACCCACTACCCAACTTAGTCTCATATACATAATCACCCCAAGAATCGTTAAGATTGAGGGGGTAAATACTCCTGCAAATGTTCCAAATTTTTTTCCTTGCGCCATTCAGTTAGTTTAGG
>CAXIAX010000053.1:0-18439 GCA_964021785.1 uncultured Flavobacteriales bacterium | reverse complement strand
ATTCTAATAAAAATTACTACCAAAGCCAGAAAATAATTTCTTAAAAATTTATTCATTTTTATTGCCAAATTCTAATAAAAAATCGTTATAATTTAGTTTAATAATTATCTTTAAATAAAAACGAATGCAACTACCACTTTTGGCCAACACTGCGGTACATTTACCCAACCTAATCAATGATTTAGGTTTGATATTGATTTCTGCGGCAATTGCTGTTTTAATCTTTAGAAAATTAAAACAACCTTTAGTTTTAGGGTATTTAGTTGCAGGATTTTTATCTAGTGAATATTTTTCTTTTTTGCCCACTGTTAAGGAAACAACCAGCATCACTATTTGGGCAGAAATTGGTGTCATCATTTTGTTATTTAGCCTTGGGCTAGAATTTAGTTTCAAAAAGCTCCTCAAAGTTGGAGGTACAGCATCCATCACGGCAATTACACAAATAGTCACCATGATTGTTTTGGGTTACTTCGCAGGTTCTTTTATGGGCTGGGACGAAATGAACTCTATATTTTTGGGAGTTATCCTTTCTATCTCCTCCACCACTATTATTCTAAAAGCATTTGATGAGCTTGGAGTAAAATCTCAGAAATTTACAGGAAACGTAATTGGCGCCTTAATTGTACAAGACATTGTTGCCATTCTTATGATGGTATTACTCTCTACCATTGCAGTAAGTCAGCAGTTTTCTGGTGCTGAGTTAATTCAGTCTCTTTTCAAATTAGCGTTTTTCCTTATCATTTGGTTTGTATCGGGAATTTTCTTTATCCCTACCCTTATAAGAAAACTAAAACCTTTATTTACAGACGAAATGCTCTTGATAATCTCTTTAGCTTTATGTCTACTTATGGTAATATTTGCAGCAAATGTTGGGTTCTCTCCGGCTTTGGGTGCATTTATCATGGGATCTATCTTGGCAGAAACTAACGAAGCCGAAAAAATAGAACACTTAGTAAAACCTGTAAAAGATCTTTTTGGAGCCATCTTTTTTGTATCCGTAGGTATGCTTATTAATCCAGAAACATTAGTTCAATATGCTTTTCCGGTAATGATTCTTACTCTTATTACCATCATTGGGCAATCCATCTCCTCTACCATAGGAACAATAATCTCGGGACAACCGCTAAAAGAATCCATCCAAACAGGAATGAGTTTATCACAAATAGGAGAATTCTCTTTTATCATTGCTACCCTTGGAGTTTCCCTAAATGTAACCAGTGATTTCCTATACCCAATCATTGTTGCCGTATCTGCCGTTACTGCATTTACAACTCCCTACATGATAAAATACTCTTTGCCGTTTGCCAATTTTGTAGAAAGAGTGATTCCCGATAAAGTGGTAAAAAGAATTGAAATATACAGCACCAATGCGCAAGCAATAAAAACAGTGAGTAATTGGCAAAAAGCCATCAAAGCTTATATTTTCCAGATCTTAATTCACTCTATCATAATTATTGCAATTATTCAAATATCCAAGCGATTTCTAGAGCCAATCTTGGAAGAAATAAGTTACGGAAATATTGCCACAGCAATTATTACTTTTTTAATTATTGCTCCTTTTCTATGGGCATTAGCCATAAGAAGAGTGGCTACTAAAGAAGTGCAAGAATTATTAAAAAACAAAAAACACAGAGGTCCAATTGCAGTCTTGTTTTTTATAAGAATACTTATTGCCATGTTCTTTATTGGGATGATGCTCAATAATATTTTCTCTCCTGTTATTGCAGGAATTGCCTTTGTTATTGCAATTACAGGAATTGTATTGTTTCCAAAAACAATAAATAAAATATACCTAAAAATAGAACAAAGCTTCCTTAAGAACTATAACGAAAGAGAACTTGCAATTAAAAAAATAAACAGAAACAACCTTACTCCTTGGGATGGTCACCTTGCAAATTTTGTAATCGTTCCCGAGTCCGATTTGGTTGGAAAAGCGCTAGAGCAAATAAAAATAAGAGAAGAGATTGGGATAAATATAGCCTATATAAAACGTGGAAACTTAATTATTAATGTTCCTACTAAGTTTGAAAAACTATTTCCTCATGATGAAATTTTTGTGATTGGAACGGATGAACAAGTAAAGCAATTTGGTGAATTCCTTACCAAACATGAATATAAATTTATACCAGACGAAGACACAGAAGTTATACTGCAACAGTTTGAGCTAGACCAACAATCTTTTATCGGTAAGAGTATCCGTGAATCTAAATTGAGACAAAAAACCAATGGAATGGTTGTGGGAATAGAACATGAAGGAAAAAGAATACTAAACCCAGAATCTCATTTTATATTGAGCAAGAATGATGTGGTATGGGTTGTGGGTGATAGAAAAAAAATATTTTCATTTTTTAAATAACAGTTGTTTTTCATTCAATGCAAATGATAAAAATTATACGAACAGTCTTTTTGGCTCTAGGATTAATAGGAACCAGCATTGGGTTTGTGTTTAAAGTCCAGCATTGGCCTTATCAGAAAGCAATCTTTAGTGCAGGCGCTATTTGTATTTTTCTCTTTATTGCCCTTGAATTTTACCTAGGATATAAAAAAAAGGAATTATAAATAAATTCTAACTCTAACATTTCGTACATTTATTATACTAAATCAAAGAAATGAAAACAGAGATAATCTCCATTGGAGATGAAATTTTAATTGGACAAACTGTCAATACAAATGCCACTTGGATGGGGCAAGAATTGGCAAAGATTGGAATCAAAAACAACAGAACAACTACCATTAGTGATTCGTATGACGACATCACAGAATCTTTAAAACTAGCAGAATCCCGCTCGGATTTAATTTTGATAACTGGAGGACTAGGCCCAACCAAAGATGACATTACAAAAAAAGTATTGTGCGATTATTTTGATACTGAATTGGAATTAAACCAAGAAGTATTAACTGAGATTCAAGCTTTTTTTGAAATTAGGAACAAACCGTTTTTGGAAGTAAATAACCTGCAGGCTATGTTACCAAAAAAAGCTACTGTCATTCGTAATCATGTAGGAACAGCATCTGGTATGTGGTTCGAAAGAAATGGAAAAGTATTCGTTTCTATGCCTGGCGTTCCTTACGAAATGAAACACCTAATGGAAGAAGGTGTGTTGCCAAAAGTGAAAGAAACTTTTAAAATAAGTGATTTAGCACACAGAACGGTATTAACTCATGGAATAGGAGAATCTTTCCTTGCCAATATTATTGAAGATTGGGAAGACAGACTGAGACAAGACAACCTTGACATGGCCTATTTGCCCTCGCCAGGACTTGTAAAACTAAGAGTTACTTCTACTTCTGGAGACAAAACAATAGTAGATAAATACTGTGACGAATTGTATCAGATAATTCCTGAATACATTTTTGGAGAAGGGAAAATTACGCTTCAAGAAACAGTAGCCAATTTATTGGTTGAAAATAAAAAAACACTTTCCTTAGCCGAGAGTTGCACGGGAGGATATGCTTCTCATTTGTTTACTCAAATTCCAGGAAGCTCTATTTTCTACGAAGGTTCTATTATTTGTTATTCTTACGATATAAAAGAAAAAGAACTAAATGTACCTCACGCTTTATTACTTGAAAAAGGAGCTGTGAGCGAAGAAGTTGTTGAAATATTGAGTGATGAAATAAGAAAAAAATACAAAACGGATTACTCCATATCTATCTCAGGAATTGCAGGACCCGGAGGAGGAACACCTGACAAACCTGTAGGATCTGTGTGGGTTTCGGTAAGAAATGAAAAGACTGTAGTTTCTAAATTATTCAACTTCGGAAACAACAGAGAAAGAAACATTACACAGTCTGCATTGGCAGCTATTAATATGTTGCGTCAATTAATTTTGGCAGAGTAAAACTCTTCCTTATTATCCTCACGAAAACGAAAGAAATAAGGAGGTCACTCGTTTAATAAATATAAACAAAACATTATGACTAATCCGTATCAATCAATTTTCGATTCTCAAAAAAAATTCTTTCAACAAGAACTGAGAACTAACTCTATTTCTGCGCGAGTAAAAAAACTGAAAGCGTTAAAAAATTGGATTAAGAAGAATGAGAAAGAGATTTGTAACGAAGTAAAAAAAGACTTCAATAAGGGAACAGAAGAAGTTTTATTGACCGAAATAAAACCGATTCTAGACGAAATAAACCACACTACTAGTCATATTTACGAATGGGCAAGAGAAGAAAAAGTCTCTACGCCTTTGGCTTTTATTGGTTCTAAATCTAAAGTAATAATAGAGCCCAAAGGAGTTACATTGATAATCGCTCCTTGGAATTACCCTTTCAATTTGTGTATTGGTCCTTTGGTATCGGCAATTGCTGCAGGAAATACTGCCGTAATTAAACCCTCAGAAAACACACCACACACGGCAGAATTGATTAAGAAAATGATTGCAGAATTATTTCCTTCCAATGAAATAACGGTTGCTACTGGAGATTACTTGGTTTCACAAGATTTACTAAAACTACCTTTCGATCATATTTTCTTTACGGGAAGTCCGCAAGTAGGAAAAATTGTAATGAAAGCTGCTGCCGAAAACCTAACTCCTGTAACTCTTGAGCTTGGTGGAAGAAACCCTGTAGTGATAGATGAAACGGCAAACCTAAAAGATGCTGCACAAAAAATTGTGTGGGGAAAATTCCTTAACTCAGGTCAAACTTGCATTGCTCCCAATTATATTTATGTACAAGAATCTAAAAAGGATGAGCTAGAAAAAGAATTAATCAAACAGATAAAAATTCAATTTCCTGAAGAAAACAAAAACATTACCCATATTGTAAATGGAAATCATTTCAATAGAATCTCTAAACTACTTACCGACTCAGTAGAAGGAGGATCTAAAGTAATTCATGGAAACGTTAAGGACGAAACAACAAACTACTTCTCACCTACTCTATTGACGGAAGTAACCAAAGAGTCTCCTATTTTTATGGATGAAATTTTTGGTCCTGTTTTGCCTATTCTTACTTTCAATAAACTAGAAGAAACGATAGAAACCATTAACGAGATAGAAAAGCCATTGGCTTTGTATGTTTTCTCTAAATCTAGAAAAAACCAACAGTACATTATACAAAATTCTAGTGCTGGAACCACAGCAATAAACGAAACTACTATTCAGTTTGCCCAACCCAATTTACCATTTGGAGGAGCAAATCACAGTGGAATTGGAAAAGCACACGGAAGATATGGATTCATTGAATTTTCCAACCAAAGATCAATACTAAAACAAAGAGTAGGATTTACTTCTTTAAAAATGATTTTCCCTCCATATACCAATTTTACAAAAAAAATAATTCGATTTATTACATTTAGGCTGTAAAACAAAAAATACTAAATAAAAAGCCGTATCTTTGCATGCAATTAAAGAAAAACAACCAACTATGTTAAATTCTAAAATTGTGAAGGAAGGACTGACTTATGATGACGTACTTCTTATCCCAGCTTATTCAAATGTATTGCCAAATGCAGTAACTCTTGAATCAAAATTCACCAAAAACATTACGTTAAAAACCCCTATCCTTTCTGCTGCTATGGACACAGTAACAGAATCGGAATTGGCAATTGCTATTGCTCAACAAGGAGGTATTGGTATTATCCACAAAAATATGACTGCGGCTCAACAAGCCAAAGAAGTAAGAAAAGTGAAAAGAAGCGAAAGCGGAATGATCCAAGATCCTGTTACTTTATCGGAAAACGCTAATGTAGGAGAAGCTCTAAGCCTAATGGCTGAGTTCAAAATTGGAGGAATTCCAATTATTGCTGAAGATGGAACATTGAAAGGAATTGTTACAAATCGTGATTTAAGATTTGAAAAACAAAGAGCTAAAAAAATTACAGAAGTAATGACTTCTGAAAATTTAGTTACTGCTTTGAATGAAATTTCTCTTTTAAAAGCAGAAAAAATTCTTCAAGAACACAAAATTGAAAAATTACTGATAGTTGATACAGATTATAAATTAACTGGATTAATTACTTACAGAGATATTATTAAAGTAAAAAAACACCCAAACTCCTGTAAAGATGAGCACGGTAGACTAAGAGTTGGAGCTGCTGTAGGTGTAACAAATGATATATTAGAAAGAACTTCTGCACTAGTTCAAGCTGGAGTAGATGCAATTGTTATAGATACTGCACATGGTCATTCTCAAAACGTGATTGACAAACTTAAAATGGTAAAAGAGGCATACCCTACTCTTGAAGTAGTTGTAGGAAATGTTGCCACTGCAGAAGCTGCTAGATTATTAGTTGACAATGGAGCTGATGCAATAAAAGTAGGAATAGGACCTGGTTCTATTTGTACTACAAGAATTATTGCTGGTGTTGGTGTACCACAATTATCAGCTATAATGGATGTAGCTGAAGAATTAAAAGGAACTGGAGTACCAGTAATTGCTGATGGAGGAATAAGATTTACAGGAGATATAGTAAAAGCTATTGCAGCTGGAGCTAGTTCTGTAATGCTAGGTTCTATGTTTGCAGGAGTTGCAGAATCACCAGGAGAAACAGTAATATACCAAGGAAGAAAATTCAAGACTTACAGAGGAATGGGTTCATTGGAAGCAATGAAAAAAGGATCTAAAGACAGATACTTCCAAGATTCTGAAAATGACGACAAAAAATTAGTTCCAGAAGGAATTTCAGGAAGAGTACCTTTTAAAGGGTATTTGAGTGAAGTAATGCACCAATTAATTGGAGGATTAAGATCTGGAATGGGATACTGTGGAGCAGGTAATATTGAAGCATTAATTAATGATGCTAAATTCATAAAAATTACGGCTGCAAGTATTCAAGAAAGTCATCCACATGACGTTACCATTACTAGAGAAGCACCTAACTACAGTTTGAAATAAAGGTGATTTTCTAGTTAAAAAATGATAAATTAGCATTTCAAATATTAAATTACAGTAAATCAACTATGAAAAAAATAATTTTAATTGCCCTTTCAATCTCATTCTTTTCATTGGTATCAATGGCACAAGATAAGAACCCAGTTCTTATTAAAATTGATAACAAAGAAATAAGAAAAGATGAATTTTTATCTATTTATACTAAAAACAACCCTAATCCAAAGTACGACCAAGCTTCTTTGGATGAGTATTTAGATTTATTCGTAAACTTCAAACTAAAAGTAACTGAGGCTGAAGAACTAGGTTTTGATACAATACCAAGATTAAAAAACGAACTAGATGGATACGTAAGAAAATCGGCAGAAAAATATTTGTCGGATTCCGAAGCGACAGAAAGCTTAATAGTTGAAGCATACGAGAGAAAAAAATACGAAATAAAAGCGAGTCATATTCTAATTGCAAAAGGAGCAGATTCTTACGAAAAAGCCATGAGCGTAAGAGCTGAAATTCTAAAATCAGGAGATTTTGAAGCTGCAGCTATTAAGTATTCTGCAGATCCTTCTGTAACAGACAACAAAGGAAGTCTAGGTTATTTTACAGTATTTCAAATGGTATACCCTTTTGAAGAAGCTGCCTATACAACAAAAGTTGGAGACATATCTATGCCGGTAAAAACTAGATTTGGTTACCATTTAATTAAAGTTTACGACAAAAGAAAAAACAAGGGAAGAGTAAAAGTTGCGCATATCTATTCTAAAATAGCTAAAGATGCGGACGCAAAAGCTAAACAAAATGCTAAAACCAAAATTGATGAAATATATTCGCTACTAACTAGCGATAGCAAGCCTTTTGAAGATTTAGCGAAAGAACATTCTGACGATAATACTTCTGCAAAAAAAGGAGGAGAATTAGAATGGTTTACCTCTGGAAGAATGGTTCCTGAATTTGAAAATGTAGCTTTTGGATTAAAAGAAAATGGAGATATTTCTGAACCATTTCTTACTTCTTATGGTTGGCACATTATTAAACTATTGGATCACGAAGACATAGGTACATACAAACAACTAAAGCCTGAAATTGAAGCAAATATTGCTAGAGGAGATAGAAGTAAAAAATCTACAGAATATTTCATTAATAAATTAAAAAAGGAGTACAAATTCAAAGACAAATCTAAAAATTGGATTAAAAACTCTTACAACTCTGATGTAAAAGCTAAATTGGATGTAGAAGATTCTAAACTTGCTTTTAAATTCAAAAAAGAAAAAGGCCTATTTAAAAAGTATACGAAAGTAACTGTAGCTGATTTTAAATCATACCTAGCAAATTACCCTGCTAAATCTCAAGAAAACATAGAGACTTTCTATAAAGACTACACCAACGATTATTTCATGAAATATGAAAAATCTATTCTTTATGACAAATACCCAGAGTACAAAGCATTAATGCAAGAGTTTAAAGACGGAATCTTATTATTTGAGATCTCTGACCAAAAGGTATGGAAAAAATCAAGTGAAGACACTACAGGACTAAAAGAGTTCTTTGCAATGAAACAAGCCAATTACCAATGGAAAAATAGATTGGATGTAGAAATTTATTATTCTGCTAAAAAAGACATCATCTTTAAAGCAAACAAAATGGCGAAAGAATCTAACATTAATTCTGGAGAAATAATGTCGCAGCTTAATAGCTCTTCTAAGCTTAACCTTTCTTTGGAGCAAGGTAAATTTGAAGTTGAAAAGAAAGAAATACTTGGAAAATTCTCACCTGTAGTTGGAGTTTCTCAACCTATTATTGAAGATGGAAAATTTGTTTTTGTTAGAATCAAAGAGGTGATTCCGGCAGGAGATAAAGAATTAAACGAAACAAGAGGTGCAGTTATCTCTGACTACCAAAAATACTTGGAAGAAGAATGGATTAAAAGCTTGAAGGCTAAATACAAAGTTGAAATGAACAAAGAGGCAATATATTCTTTGAAAAAATAATTTCTAAAGTATAGATATAAAAAAAAGGCTACTGAGTTCAGTAGCCTTTTTTTTATGCCTTATTTTTTTTACTCTATTAAAATCTAAATCCTGCTGTTACCATAAAGTTGTTTATTGATTTATCTACCACAGTAGCGGTAACTAAATTGGGATCATATAGGTAGCTCTCTTCTTTCCATTGTGATTTTAAATAAGTCAAATCAAGCGAAAAATTTCTGTTTTTATATCCAATACCTCCAGAGAAATTAGTTCTCGAAGCATCTACCTCAGAGTACTCATCCTTAATAGGAGAACCGTAATAATTATAACCTCCTCTTATCGTCCAAAAGTTTGTCAATCTAAACTCTGCTCCTAGTTTAAATATAGAAGCTCCTTGATAAATAGTTGAACTAGCAACATTCTCGTCATCAAAATCATACGTATAATCAGTATTAAAATCGGCATTTAATTTAGCATTTGCATAATCTACATATTCATACTCAAACGAAATAAAACCTCTTTTTTTGTATAATAATGCTACACTACCCATTACTCTTCCCGGAGTTTTTAATTTATAATCATAAGTTCCGTTAGGAGAATTTTCAATTGCATCATAATTGTTATCCGTAAAATCAGAAGTAAACTGTGTACTGTAATCATCTGTTAACGAATACCAGCTTGGAGTATGAACCGCCAATCCTATTCTTAAAAAAGAAACCGGAACATATATTAACCCCAACTTCATATTAAAACCTGTCCCCTCAGTAGCTATTTTTTCATTCATTGTAAATTCTCTTGTATCCAATACAGAATCTACCTTAACAAAAGTTTCATTGTACACTGATGAAGAATTATATCTAATTCTCGGAAAACCTAAACTACCTCCCACATACAATTTCCCGTTATAATTTCCACTAAAAGCGATATCTGTTTGATATTGAGCTCCTCTTGTTACCGTAGATTTTGTTTGGTTAATTTCTGCATCATTTTCATTGTACCAAGGAGTATACACTCCAGACAAGCTATCATGAACTAATAAGCCTGCATCAAAAGCTAAACCTTCATAAAAATCAGACACATTACTTAAAGGAATATTATTAGAGTTCAAATAATTAGTATAAGAGGACAGCAAAGATTTGTCATTCGACCCTTCTATTTTAGTCCTACTTTGAAAATCATTAGTTCTTGATGAAGTAATACCAAATTGAAAATACCTCCACAAAGTTGGATTATCAAGTGTCATTGGTTTTACAAAAACAACTCCTGCATTACTCACATTAAAATTTGCTTTATTATCAGTTAATGTATTTCCATCATAGTTTCCTAAGGATTTAGAAAAAGTTAAATCTCCAGTAAAGCTAAAATCCGACCTACTGTATCTTCCCATTCCTGCAGGATTCATTGAAATTGCAGACATATCTGCTCCCAAAGCTCCCATTGCACCTCCTAATCCTGCATATCTTGCTGTACCGTTATAGTTTAAATAACTGTATCTTAAGGCGTCTACTTCGTTTTGGGAAGTAGCCGAAAAGGCCATAAAAATCCCAATAAAGATTAGTGAATATCTTTTCATTTTAAACTGTTTTTGAATATGATTAGCTATAGATTATCTTCTACTTCCCCCTCTTGATGAACTACTACTTCTTGATGACGACCCAGAAGATGAACTTCTAGATGGTGAAGAACTACTCCTAGATGGAGTTGAAGTTCTTGTAGGCGTGCTTCTTGTTGGTGAAGTTCTTGTAGGTGTACTTCTTGATGGAGTAGTAATTCTAGTTGGACTAGTACGTCTCGTTGGAGAAGTAGTTCTAGTAGGTGTTGTTCTAATAGGACTTGTTCTTGTAGGAGATGTAGTTCTTGTTGGACTAGTCGTTCTTGTAGGGTATGTTCTCGTAGGAACAGTTCTAGTAGGTGTTGTTCTTGCCGGAGAAGATCCTACAGTAGATTTAGTTGGCTGACCAATTGACCTTCTTGTTGGTGTTGTAGATGGTCTTGTAGTTGTTCTAACTGGTGAAGATGTAGCTCTTGTAGGAGTTGAAGTTGTTCTTGGTTGACTTGTAGAAACTCTTGTTGACGTTCCACTAGTAGAAGTTCTTACCGGCTGAGTTGTTCTTACAGGAGTAGAAACAGATGTCCCTGGATTTCTTGTAACGTTAGATGTAGAAACTCTAGTTGGCTGTGTCGTTCTTACTGAGCTTCCTACAGAAGACCTTCCTGAAAACACTGAAGAGCTTTGAGCTATACCAGATGAATTACTTGTTCTTGAACTAGTTCTTCTATCTCCATAAGTTGAAGATGTTCTTGTTCCAGCACCTCTTGTCCCTCTTTTTCCGTAATATCTAGAAGAGTTATTATTATTTCCGTAAGATGTGTAAACTCCATCTCTAAATCCATTGTTATATCCATTCGCATAAGAATTTCCATAATAAGGATTATTATATGCGTATCCGTGTCCCCATCCAAGTCCATACCTATTGTAGTAAAAAGGATCATAGTGGTTATATCCTCCCCATCCATAATTATTCCATCCAAAGTTGTAACCTGCATTCCAACCTGCATAAGAATTCCATCCAATGTTCCAACCTGGTCTGTAAAAGTTATTTCCATAAGCCCAAGAGTTTGGAGAATAATAACCTACATTGGTATAAAACGGATCATAATAAGAATAACCAGAAATTGTGTTATCAAATCTTCTAAACCTTGAAGAATAACCATAATCACCATTATAATTATTTGTTATATATGTATTTCCTCCTTCAGTCTCTGTAGTTGTACTATATGATGGATCATAATATTCATCCGTTTCTATCCATGCACCTGCATCTTCTCCTTCCGAAAATTCATTGGTAGCATTTTCCGTATTTGATTCAGAAATTTCATCTACTGATGTGTTGTCTGAATAAATATCATCAAAATCTTCAAATCCACTTTGAGAAAATGAATTGAAACTTATCAGGGCTAGGGCAGTAATGAGAAGATATTTAGTTTTCATAGTTGTTAATTTTGTTATTTATAACCTTTCTTTTATAATCCTCCACTAATTTACATAAATTTATCTAAATTTGGAAGCGTATTTTAACGTTAAAATAACAAAGACTGTGCCACACTATATATTATGAGTAAAAAATTAACTAAAAGAAGTGATAACTATTCCGAATGGTATAATGAACTAGTTGTAAAAGCTGATTTAGCCGAAAATTCAGGAGTAAGAGGCTGTATGGTTATCAAACCATACGGATATGCTATTTGGGAAAAAATGAAAGATGAATTGGATAAGCAATTCAAAGCAACTGGACATCAGAATGCATACTTTCCTCTTCTTGTACCCAAACACATGTTTGAGGCGGAAGAGAAAAACGCAGAAGGTTTTGCCAAAGAAGCTGCCATTGTTACTCATTACAGATTAAAAACAGATCCGGACAAACCAGGTAAATTAATGGTGGACCCTAATGCTAAACTAGAAGAGGAATTAATTATAAGACCAACTTCTGAAGCTATTATATGGAGTACTTACAAAAAATGGATTCAATCTTACAGAGATTTACCTTTGCTAATTAACCAATGGGCAAATGTAATGAGATGGGAAATGAGAACTCGTTTGTTCTTGAGAACTGCCGAATTTTTATGGCAAGAAGGACATACAGCTCACAGTACACAATCTGAAGCGATAGCAGAAACTGAACAAATGCTAAATGTATATGCAAAATTTGCAGAAGAGCACATGGCATTACCAGTATTGAAAGGAAGAAAAACAGATAGCGAAAGATTTGCTGGAGCTGTAGATACATTATGTATTG
Source organism: uncultured Flavobacteriales bacterium (assembly GCA_964021785.1). Taxonomy (GTDB): domain Bacteria; phylum Bacteroidota; class Bacteroidia; order Flavobacteriales_D; family CAJJDF01; genus CAJJDF01. Next base: position 5,841 of record CAXIAX010000053.1, on the reverse strand, counting down.
AAGCTTTAATGCAAGATGGAAAAGCTTTACAAGCTGGAACTTCTCACTTTCTTGGACAGAACTTTGCTGATGCATTTGACGTGAAATTTGTAAACAAAGAAGGAAAACAAGAATTAGTTTGGGGAACATCTTGGGGTGTATCAACTAGACTAATGGGAGCATTAATCATGGCTCACTCTGATGATGCTGGATTAGTACTTCCTCCAAAATTAGCCCCAATACATGTTGTTATTGTTCCTATCTACAGAGATGACGAACAAAAGAAACTTGTAATAGATGCTGCAGAAAAAATAGAAGCCGAACTAAAAGAAGCTGGTGTAACTGTAAAATTAGATGATGACGAAAACAGAAAGCCAGGTTGGAAATTTGCAGAATACGAATTAAAGGGTGTTCCTTTGAGAATTGCTATTGGACCTAGGGATGTTGAAAACAATGTTGTTGAATTGGCCCGTAGAGATACTCAAACAAAAAGTTCTGTAGAACAAGAAGGTTTAGGAAATTATATTTCCAACCTATTGGATGAGATTCAAGATAGTATCTACAATAAAGCACTTAACTTTAGAGACGAGAACATTACTGAAGTGAACGATTATAACGAATTTAAAGAAGTATTAGAATCTAAAGGAGGATTTATATCTGCACATTGGGATGGAACTGAAGAAACTGAGCAAAAGATTAAAGAAGAAACTAAGGCTACAATAAGATGTATCTTAATAGATAATAAAAAAGAAGAAGGAATTTGTATGTATTCAGGTAAACCTTCGACTGAAAGAGTAATATTTGCAAAAGCATATTAATATGGGAACGGAAGAATTAAACAAAATAACGGACAAGCTGTGCACCAAATCATCTTTAAAACAAGATGTTTTTAAAAACACAGTAGACCAATTTCAGGAATTAAAAAAAGTAGCCATTAAATTAGTCGAAAAGATTAAGGACAATGTTTGCTCTAAGGACGACAGAATAATCATTGATTACAATGAAAAAAGTAAATATGAATTTCATATAGTCTTAGCTGGCGACATTTTGGTATTTAACTTACACTCTAACGTGTTTAAATTTGACGAAAACCATTCTATATGGAAAACGCCATATTTGCAAGAAAACGACTCGAGAGGATACACAGGTATAATTAATGTATATAATTTCTTAGCGGATTCTTTTCGCTATAATAGAGTAAATGATTCTGGATATTTAATCGGAAGACTTTTCGTTAATAGCGAAAATCACTTTTATGCGGAAGGAAAAAGAACTTTAGGCTTTTTATATACAGATTTTGCAAATTTAAAATTTGAGTCAGAAATAATGGAAGACATCATTGAGAACCTAATGATTCACATTCTAGATTTTGACCTTTATGCACCTCCTTACGAGCAAGTTAGCGAAGTGTCTGTACATGAAGTTAAGACTACAGGAGACTCTATTCAGTTGAAAACTGGGAAGAGAATGGGGTTCCAATTTCAGACAAAAACAGAAATAATTTAATTTTTTTTTAAAAAAAAAGGCAAAAAGCTTTTGGCATTAAAAAAATTGTTCTAGATTTGCATTCCCAAACGACAAAACATCAATTGGGAAGACAGTTTGGCCCGTTCGTCTATCGGCTAGGACTCAGGATTTTCATTCCTGCAAGAGGGGTTCGATTCCCCTACGGGCTACATAGTTTAACTAATTAAAAAAAAAGCATTATGGCTAATCACAAGTCAACTAAAAAAAGAATCAGATCTACGGAAGTAAGAAGACTTAGAAATAAGTACTACCACAAATCTGCAAGAACTGCAGTTAAGAAATTAAGAGCAATGGAAGACAAGAAAGAAGCTACTTCTTACTTACCAGTTGTTTCAAGTATTCTTGATAAACTTGTGAAAAGAAACATTATTCACAAAAACAAAGCAGCTAACTTAAAATCTAGCTTAACAATTAGAGTGAACAAATTATAATTAGTACAACACTTTTAAAAAAAACCATCTCGAATTTTCGAAGATGGTTTTTTTTTGCGCAAAACTGAAATAAATTATCTAATCTCCGTATCTTTACTGCTTACAATTTACCTGATATCTATACCACAAAATGAAAATTTCTTACAACTGGCTAAACGAGTATTTAAACTTAACTACATCAACTGAACAAACCTCAGAAATACTAACAGACATAGGCCTGGAAGTAGAAAAGGTAGAAACAGTAGAACAAGTAAAAGGAGGATTGAACGGACTTGTAATTGGTGAAGTATTAGAAGCAGTGAAACATCCTGGCGCAGATACTTTAAAAATTACTAAAGTAAATATTGGAACTGAAACACTAACTATAGTGTGTGGAGCTCCAAATGTAGATGCTGGACAAAAAGTTGTAGTTGCAACCGTAGGGACAATTTTATATACTGAAGACGGAGAATCATTCAAAATCAAAAAATCTAAGATAAGAGGAGAGGAATCTTTTGGGATGATTTGTGCTGAAGATGAAATTGGACTGGGAAAAGGACATGACGGAATAATGGTATTGGAGGACAGTGCCAAAATTGGAACTCCTGCTGCCGAGTATTTCGATTTGAAAAACGATACTGTTTTTGAAATTGGACTTACTCCCAACAGAGCTGATGCAATGAGTCATTTTGGTGTAGCTAGAGATTTGATGGTAGCATTGAAACATAAAGAAATTTTACCAAAAGAAGGAAAAGTTTGTTCTCCCTCTGTTGCTGAATGGAAAATTGACAATAACGATTTACCAATTTCTATTGAAGTAAAAAACACTGAAGCTTGCCCTAGGTATGCTGGTGTTACAATTTCTGGAATAAAGGTGGAAGAATCTCCTGAATGGATAAAAACTAGATTAAATTCTATTGGTTTAGCACCAATCAACAACATAGTAGACATTACAAACTTTGTACTACACGAATTGGGACAACCTCTTCATGCATTTGATGCTGCAAAAATTGAAGGAAATAAAGTAATCGTGGCAACTGCTACTGCCAAAGAGAAATTCACTACACTGGATGAAACAGAAAGAGAATTACACGAAGAAGATTTGATGATTAATAATTCATCTGCACCCATGTGTATTGCAGGTGTATTTGGAGGATTAGAATCAGGTGTTAGTGCATCTACTACTTCTATTTTCTTGGAAAGTGCATACTTCAACCCTGTTTCTGTTCGTAAAACAGCAAAAAGACACGGATTGAATACAGATGCTTCTTTTAGATTTGAAAGAGGAATAGATCCTGAAACTGTAGTTTACGCGCTTAAAAGAGCCGCTTTATTGATTAAAGAAATAGCTGGAGGAACAATCTCTTCAGAAATTCAAGAGAGCTACCCTACTCCTATCAAAAATCAAATTGTGGAGTTTAATTACGAAAAATGCAATAGCCTTATTGGAAAAGATATTCCTACAGAAACTATTGATTCTATTTTAGAAAATTTAGATATAAAAACTATCTCTAAGGATAACGGAACTCTAACGCTTGAAGTTCCGGCATACAGAAATGATGTATTGAGACAAGCAGATATAACCGAAGAAATTTTAAGAATTTACGGATTCAACAATATTCCTTTGCCAGAAAAATTGAATACTTCTATCACTTACAGAGAGAAAACAGATTCAAGGATTTTATTGAATACGGTATTAGATAGATTAAGCGATAATGGTTTTGCCGAGATTATGTCAAACTCATTGACTAAATCTAGTTATTTAACTGCTTTTGAATCGAAAAAGATTAATCTTAACTATGCAGTAAAAATGCTTAACCCATTGAGTAGCGAATTGGACGTAATGCGTCAGTCGTTATTATTTAATGGAATGGAATCTATTATCTACAACAATAACCGTAAGAATAATGATTTGAAATTGGTAGAGTTTGGAAAGACTTACTTCAAATACGAATCAGGATATGAAGAGAACCAAGTGTTGTCTTTGTTTGTTACAGGAAATGAAACTTCTGAAAACTGGGATAAAACGCAACAAAAAGTAGATTTCTTCTCTATAAAGAAAGAGGTTATCAATACGCTAAAAAGACTTGGAATATTTAAGAATTACCAAATAAGCGCTACTAAAAATGATTTATTAGCAGAAGGTCTTGCTTATTCTATCAATAAAAAACCGGTTGTAGATTTCGGAAAAGTAAGCAATAAGGTATTGGCTCATTTTGGAATTAAACAACCTGTGTATTACGCAGAAATCAACTGGGACAATGTACTTGCTTTAATGATGATGAACAAAACGAAATACAAGGAATTGCCAAAATTCCCTACTTCTCGTAGAGATTTATCTTTATTGATTGATAAAACTGTGAAGTTTGAGCAAATAGAAGAAATTGCATCTAGAGTAGACCGTAAAATTTTGAAAGAAATTGGTTTGTTTGATATCTACGAAGGAAAGAACTTAGCCGAAGACAAAAAGTCGTATGCTGTGAGTTTCTTGTTTCAAGATGAAAACAAAACTTTGGTAGACAAGCAAATTGAAAAGATTATGACCAAGATTCAAGGAGAATTGGAAGCCAAGCTTGGAGCTAGTTTGAGATAGTAGCTTATGCCTGTCAGTACAATTTCAACATGTGATGAATGTCAAAGTGATTTTTATTTAAAAACCTCACAAATGTTTTCGTTATGTCCACAATGTGCTCATATTCTTTACGGTTATGAAAATTGCTCTCATATTTTTAAAAATGAAAGGTGTATAATTTGTCATTGGGATGGGAGTCAATCAGAATATATTAATAATAAATTGACCTAATTACAAAGCTTTAAACTTAAATCTACTTCCTCCCTAGAGAAAAGAAAGCAAGGCTTTCGCAGACCTAACGTAAGAGCAGGAAGGATTGAGGTGGGTGACAGCTGATGAAAATAGTCACCTCCCTGCCCTTCCGCAAGGAGGAAAATTATGAAAAAAATCTTAACTTTAAATACTTAAGTTCACTTAAGACACTTTAAATACTACAAAAATGAAACTACCCTATTCCCATACTTTAAAAGCAATTGCAGAACAAATCGATTGTAAATTCATTGGATCTCCAGATTTTTTGATTTCGGGAATTAATGAAATTCATAAAGTAGAAGTAGGTGATTTGGTTTTTGTGGATAACGAAAAGTATTACGAAAAAGCATTAAATTCAGCTGCTACCACTATTTTAATAAACAAAGAAGTAGATTGCCCTGCAGGAAAAGCTTTAATCATTTCTGAGAATCCTTTCGAAGATTTTAATAAACTAACAAGACATTTTAACCCAACTAAAAAATGGAGTGGAGAAAATCAAAACATTGATTCTTCTTCGGAGATCTTTCCTAACGTAACACTTGGAGATGATGTAACGATTGGCAAAAACTGTATCGTTTACCCTGGAGTGGTTATTTACAGCCACACTACAATTGGAGATAATGTAATTATTCATGCCAATACAGTTATTGGTTCGGATGCTTTTTATTACCAAACCAAAGAAGAAAAACATAACAAAATGCATTCTTGCGGCTCTGTAGTGATAGAAGATAACGTAGAAATTGGCGCTTCTTGCAGTATTGACAGAGGTGTAACGGGCGAAACAAGAATTGGGAAAGGAACAAAAATAGACGGACAAGTTCACATTGGACATGATACAGTAATTGGAGAAAATTGCCGATTTGCCGCACAAGTAGGAATTGCTGGCTGTGTTACCATAAAAGACAATGTTACACTTTGGGGACAAGTAGGAATCCCTGCTAATTTAACGCTCCACAAAAACTCCACAGCACTTGGTCAAGCCGGAATCATGTACGACATGGAAGAAGGTAAAAAATACCTAGGAAGCCCTGCAAAAGAAGCTAGATTAGAATTTAAAGAAATGGCTTTACTTAGGAAGTTACCTGAGATTTTGGGAATGAA
>CAXIAX010000052.1:0-18502 GCA_964021785.1 uncultured Flavobacteriales bacterium | reverse complement strand
GACTCGAACCCACGACCTGCTGATTACAAATCAGCTGCTCTAGCCAGCTGAGCTATATCGGCTTTTATTCCCTTAGTTTTTTAAGGGTTTGCAAATTTAGAAAAGATATTTTTATATTCAAACATTTTTGAAGAAATATTTCATTTTTTTTTAAAATTAATATTTCCTGAATAATTTTTCCCCAATAAATAATAGAACTCTCATAAAAAAAATAGGCCTTGATGAATTATCAAGGCCCAAAAGTAGTAAAAATATTTTAATTAACTAATTATTTCTTCGATTTATGTTTATTTATTTGTCTTCTTAGCGCCTCTACCGCTTCATCAGTGGCTTCCTCGAATGATTTACATTGCTTTTTTGCAAATAAATCCTTTCCTGGAATCTTAATTTTGATCTCTGCTACCTTGTTTTCTTTATCATCTGACTCTAATTTCAAAAAAACATCCCCTCCTATTATCTTATCATAAAATTGCGAAAGCTTTGAAACTTTCTCTTCTACGAACTCGATTAATTTTTTGTCTGCATCAAAATGTATTGATTGTACCTTGATTTCCATAATTTTTATTTTTAAAGGTTAATATTAATTTTCTTTCGGGTGAAACTTTTTATAAGCATCTTTTAGCCTCTCAATTGAATTGTGAGTATAAACTTGTGTTGCTGATAAATTAGCGTGCCCTAGTATTTCTTTTATTGTGTGAAGTTGTGCACCATTGTTCAGCATATTTGTTGCGAAAGAATGACGCATGGTATGTGGACTTCTTTTCTTTTCGTTTGTTACTAATCCAAGATAATGATTTACCAAGCGATATACAAATTTTTCATATAGTTTATCTCCTTTGTTCGTCCACAATAAATATTGATTTTTCTCCGAAGAAAATTCTTCGTTTCTCTTCTTTATATATAAGGTAATAAATGAAGCTATATTAGTTGTAATTGGAACTATCCTCTCTTTATTTCCTTTTCCTAGTACTTTTATTTCTTGTTTACCAATATCAGACTCCTTTATATGTATCAATTCAGTTAATCTTATTCCGGTTCCTGATAGCAGTTCCATTATTAGAATATCTCTTATTCCTTTAAAGTCATTTGTAAATACTTCTGAGGTAAAAAGGACATTAAGTAATTTTTGATCAAAATAAACGGGTAGCTTTTTAGATTGCTTGGGAGCAATTATTTTTAGCATTGGATTTATTTCTATTTTTTGATGGATTAAAAAATATTTGTACAATGATTTTAGGGTAGAAATCTTCCTATTTATAGATCTATTAGAAATTTCGTTCTCTTTTAAATGAACAATCCACATTCTAATTTCATTATATGTAGCATCTGTAAACTGATTTATTCGCAAAGTTTCTTCCAAAAAATTCTGAAATTGCCTTAAATCTGTAGAATAAGAAGTCAAAGTATGCTTGGACAATCTTCTTTCGTGTAGAATGTAATTCGAAAATTGGTCTATTTGAGACTGAAAGTTATCCATTAATTTCTTTTGGTTTACATAAATATACGCAAGCCTTCATTATTAAATAACTATATTTTCTTAAAATTTCTTAAAAAACAAAAATCTAATTGCAGTTAGAAACACTCTTGTCTTTTAATTCTAAAACGAAATCTATGAATGTTTGGATATCTTTAGTTGTTGTTGCTATCCCAAAAGAAACTCTTGTTGCTCCCCTCATTCTTCCAATTTGTTCGGACATATATTTTAAAAACCCTGTAGATGAAGAAAATTGGTTTTCTTTTCTACTTGTATAATATTGTGCCATTTCTTCATTAGAAATACAATTATTAGTTTCATCTATCCCTGGATTACAGAAACAACCGGATCTTATAGAGATTAACTTTTTATTTGCCTGATTTTCTACCCAATCAAATGGAAATGTATTTCCATCTATATCCTGAAAATTTAGAATTACAGTCCCTCCCCTACTTTCTGTATTTAATGGGCCAAATAATCGCACAATTGGTGTTCCGTTATCATGCTTTAGTTTACGCATTTCATTAATGAATAATTCGGTAAGTTGCATTACTCTGGTTCTTATATTCTCTATACCTATAGATTCTATAAAATTAAGACCTAAAGTTATAGCAGGGATATCTAAATAATTTAAAGTTCCGTTTTCAAACCTTTCGTGATTATGTATTAATAAGTGGTTACTTTCTTTTACTGATACATAATCTACTGTTCCGCCCGCAAACCAATGTTTCTTTAATTTTCCGAAAGATGATTTCTTTACCAATAAACATCCTATTCCTGTTGGAAACCCAAATATTTTATAAAAAGAAACCGAAACAAAATCGGGTTGAACTTTTTCTAAATCTAATTTACAAGTTGGAACAAATGCCGCAGCATCCAATAATACGTCCCATCCTTTTTGCTTTGCAATGTCTACCCATTTCCAATCGTGCTTTACTCCTGATACATTAGATTGAGCTGGAAATCCAAATAATTTGTTCGTTTTATCTTTAAATCCATTTAAATTCTCCAATAAATGAGCCTCATCTATACGTAAATCCTCTTGTCGTATTGGTGAATAAGTATAATTTCCTCCTTTAGATTTACAATATTCTCGTATTCCGTTAACAGAATTATGATTATCTGATGTCATTAAGTAATGACCGTTATCTTCAAAAGGGTAGCATTCACCTACAATTTTCAATGCAGCAGATGCATTAGAAGTAAATATGCAGTAATAATCTTCGGCATTAAAAAAATCCTTAATTCTTTGCCTAGCTTCTTCTACCAACTTAGTTGACATTTGAGAACTTGGGTTTGTAGAATGTGGATTACCCATTATACTATTCTCCAACAATTCGAAATGTGCTTTAAGAAGTGAGCTTGGATGAAGATTACCTCCAGTAAAATCTAAATAAGTCTGTCCCAATTGATCTAACTTTGCATACTCTTTATCTCTTAATTGATTAAAAAAGTCATCCGTTGGTAAATTGAAAGTTGTCTTGTTTTTCTTTTTTAGAAATAATCCCATTTGTAATAGTTTTTATCGAACATGTATAATATTTCAAATATACAGATTTGAATAGTTTTCAATCCTATTAAAATCAGATTTTTTTGTTTTGTAAGATTACTGCTGTTTTCAGGATTACGATTATTATTTTATTTAATTTTGGGTAGTTAATCTAAACAAAAAATACCATGCACGCTATAGAACCTTATTACAATTGGAGAAATCTTTATGTTGCTTCTGACGATTATCGTTCCCCATTTTTTGAAGTGGAGTATAGTGAATTTGAGTTCACAAATAAGGTATACAATTTTCTATTGCATCCTCAATGGGATGATTTTGGTGCAGAGACTCTTTTCATTAAAATAATTTTTGCGGATTATGACAAGAATTTTGCTATTATAGAAATGATAGGCGAATGGAACGATTGTATTGAAAATGACATAATGAATTTAAAACTTGAGGTTTTAGAAATTATGATACAAGAAGGGATTAACAAATTCATTATGATTGGCGAAAACATATTGAATTTTCACAGCTCTGATGATTGCTACTATGAGGAGTTATTTGATGAAATGGAAGATGGATGGATGGTTTTCTTAAATTTTCACCCACATGTATTAGAAGAATTCTCTGATGCGAACATTGATAGCTACATAATATTTGGTGAAGATTTTGATCTTATTGAGTGGCGAACACACAAACCGGATCAATTGTTTTCTAAAATTGAGGCAAAAGTAGAGAATCGTTTTAACCTTCCTTTACTTTCTTAATTACACTACTAAGTAGGCAAGTGCACCTCCAAAGATAATAATCAATAATTTCATTAAATTGAATTTGTGACTTTCGTCCGATTCAAATAAAATTGTAGTGGAGATATGCAGAAACATACCTAATACTATAGCTAGTATATATTCGAAAAACGAATTGTGATTACTGAAAAATTCTTGAAAAAATGTTCCTGAAAACTTACCTAAAGGGGCCATTAATGCAAATACAGTTAACCATAAAAACGCGATACTGTTCTTAAGTTTTGCTTTAATAAACAGAGTCATCAAAGCAATACCTATTGGAAACTTATGTAAAAGAATACTAATTAAGAATGAGTTTCCGTGCTCGTGATTATGTCCGTGTGCATGATGAATATCCAAAGAGAAATCCCTAGCCAGAGGCAATCCTTCCATAAATGCGTGAACACACAAACTAAGCAATATAGGGGTTAAGAAATAGCTTGTTTTTGTTCCATGTATATGTATATGCCCATGCTCTATTCCTTGAGAGAAAAACTCTAAAATTAATTGAATTAAAAAACCAAACAGCACAAATATTCCAATGGAAAATCCATTATTCATATATACTTCTGGAATAATATGAAGAACAGCAATAGATAGCATAAATGCTCCACTAAATGCCAAAATGTATTTTAAGTATTGGGTTATCTTTTCTTTAAAAAGAACCACCAACAATCCTCCAAGTAATACAACTCCTATTAAACTACTGTATGTTATAAAATCTTTCATTTATTTCTGTGCAACAATTATAAGTCTATCCGACTTTTTATTATCAAATTTCTCTAGCGAATAATCTCCAAAGGTAGCAATGATTTTCATATTAGTATGAGAAAACAATTCTTTAAAATCTTCAAGGTTAATAGCCTGTACTCTTTCTGAAAATGAAAAACTTTTGTTTTCATCTTCAAATTCTATACTCTTTATTATACTTCCCTCTTTTAATTCCCTTTTCAGGTTAAACTGTACACCTTCTACTTCTTTCTTTTCTTCCTTTACCAAGTCAGCAATTACTTTATTGGAATTGAAAAAATCCAGTACAAAAACCCCATCTTTCTTCATGGTTTTTTCTACCGATTGTAACATTTTTATGTTCTCTGCATTGGAATCAAAATAACCAAAACTGGTAAATAGATTAAACACAAAGTTGAATCCATTTTCTTGATACACCTCACGCATATCATGCACATCAAAATTAAGGTTTTCTTTTTTCGATTCTAACGCAGTCTCTATACTATTGGGTGATAAATCTACCCCTGTTACATTATAGCCTAAACTATTTAGATAAATAGAATGACGTCCTGCTCCACAAGCCAAATCAAGAATTTTGTCCTCTGGTTTTGGATTCAAGAAATTAGTTAAGTTTTGAATAAAAAACTCTGCATCTTTGAAATCTCTATTCTTATACAGAATATGATAATAAGGAGAATCGAACCAGCTTGCAAACCAGTTTTTTGTATTAGCCATTGATTGTGTTTTTATCGAGAATTGAAGTTTTACTTAAAAATATTCTAAAAAGTATAAGACTGATTAACGAACTCATACCCCATATCATTACAGAATCCCACTCTTTAAATATTAATTTACCTATAAAGAATAAAATTGAATAGGTCATCCAAACGGAAGTTATCCAACAAACTACTAAATAAGGTAGATTTGACTTTTCTTCTTTGAAGTTTGTTAATTGTTTTATTGGGTTCCAAGCTCCATCAGGTTTTACCTTATTATAGAAGGAAAGAAGTTTTTCCTTGTCGGTTGGTTTAGTAAGGAAGGTAACTATTAGCCATACTATTGTTGTAAATAATGTGGTAACCAATAATATTCCTTCGTTTTCAATAAAAATATTAGAATCTCCCAGCACATACATTGGTGCAATTACATATTTGGCAATTGAAAACCCAATAATTGGGGCTAAGGTTGCACTAATCTCGCTCCATATATTTATTCTCCACCAATACCACCTTAAAATTAACACAGCTCCAAGACCTGCAGAAGATCCTATTAAAAATCTTGCTGCTCCATCTATTGTTTCAATAAATGTTGTTGTAATTACAGCTACTATCATTATTACTACGGTAAATAATTTTCCCGTGTTTACTAATTGCTTTTGCGTTTTACCTTCACCAAAATTTCGTTTGTACAAATCATTGGTAAGGTAACTTGCTCCCCAATTTAATTGAGTAGAAATTGTACTCATGTAAGCTCCTAAAAATGCCGTGAATAATAATCCTTTTAATCCCGAAGGCATAAAATCATTCATTGCTCTTACAAAACCTTCGCCAGCATTGGCACTCGTTAAATCGGGATAAACTACCAAAGCACAAAGTCCAACAATAATCCAAGGCCAAGGACGCAGACAATAATGTGCTATTTGAAAAAATAGAGTTGCAAAAACAGAATCTTTTTCACTTTTGGTACTCATCATTCTTTGAGAAATATACCCTCCTCCACCTGGTTCTGCTCCTGGGTACCAACTTGCCCACCACTGCACTCCCACAAAAGAAATAAAAGCTAAAATAGATACAGTAAAAGTTCCTATGGTATTTCCTTTATCGAAATTTGGAAAGAAATCGAATCGCCAAGCTGGCAACTTATCTTTTAATCCATCAATTCCTCCTACTTGCTCGGAGTTTACCATTATTACAGCCAAAATGATACAACCTGTCATTGCCAATACAAATTGCAATGCATCTGTAATTGCCACTCCCAATAATCCAGAAATAGAACTATAAATTGCTATCAAAACCATAAGACCTGCTACAATATAAAAAGCTGTTTGAAAATCGGTTCCGAAGAACACCATCATAATCTTAATCATGGCAGAGTTCACCCAACCAATAACAATTGCATTGAAAAATATCCCTAAATAAACTGCTTTGAATCCTCTGAAATAGTTGACTATTTTACCCGAGTATCTAATATCTAAAAACTCTAATTCGGTTAATACATCTGCTCTTCTCCATAGTTTTGCAAAGAAAAAAGTGGTAACCATCCCTCCTATTAGCATGTTCCACCATAGCCAGTTTCCTGAGATTCCACTCTTGTGAATTACCTCTGTCACCCACAAAGGAGTATCTGCTGCAAAAGTTGTTGCAACCATAGATATTCCGGCTATGTACCAAGGTAAATTTCTTCCAGCAAGAAAAAAATCTGTTAAACTTTTACTGGCTCTATCCTTAAAGTATAGTCCAACAAAAAGCGTAATCGCTAAAAAGGAAATTATTATTATCCAATCGAGTGTAGAAAAGTTCATTGGTTAGGATTTTTTATGACAAAAACAAAAGTAAGTTTTAGAAAAGACATTCACTAATTTATTTTCAAATCCACGTTTGTTAATTAATAGTTAGGTGATAAAATAGAATTCACTTTGTTTCGTTATATTTGCCTCTTACAAATAATAAACTAAGCTAAATGTGGGATAAAATTAAATCCAAACCTCTAATCAAAAACTTCTTGTTCGCATTTTTAACGGCTGTAATAATTGTCGTGGCTACACTTATTTGGTTAAACTACTACACCAATCATGGTGAAAAAATTGAAACTCCTAATTTTTTAGGTTTATCGATTGAAGAAGCAAATGAATTGGCAGATGAAAATAATTTAAGACTAACTATAGATTCTGTATATGCAGATAAGCCAAAAAACACAGTAATTCTTCAAAGCCCAAAGCCTTTTTCTGATTCTGTTGAATCGTGGGTAAAAAGCAATCGAATTATTTATTTGACTTTGGTAAGAAAAATGGAGCAAAAGATAAAACTACCTTCTATTAAGGATAATTCTAAATCATTGGCTGCGACAAAACTTACAATTGCCGGACTAAATATGAAATGGACTCCAGTGCCTAGTCCATATAAAGATGTTGTATTGGATGTGAAATTTAAAGGGAAATCTGTAAAAAAAGGATTTGTTCTTCCCAAAAACTCTACAGTTGAAGTTATTATAGGGAAAGGGCAAAACTTAACAGCACAAGTTCAAGTACCAAATTTAGTAGGTAAAACAATAAGTGAGGCTAATATTGAGTTAGCAAACAAAACATTTTCATTAATAGCCTTGTATAATGGATGTAAGAGCAAAGCAGATTCTACCTCTACTCCTATTACTCAACAAAGTCCTGAGTACATGGAAGGAGTTACCATGGCAGAAGGTAGTGAAATTGTTGTTACGATAAATAAGTAAACCATACATGTATAGAATATTAATTATAACCTTTTTTTTAGTTTCATTTCAGCTACAAGCACAAGAATCATTGGAACCTTTAGGAATAAACCCTAAACTAGTTCGAGAGTATAAAATGAATCAAGCTAATATAAGCAGAAGTGTAGATAATAATTACATCTATGCAATTGATACGGTAAGCTTACCTTTTAAGGATGATTTCTCTACGGATAGATTTAAAAAATATGATGCACAACCAAGTGATGCAAATGTTACCGACTCATTGTTTCATAAAATTTTTAATGCAGGTGTACCAGATGTAGATACTGCTAAATTTATGTTGGATACTACTTATAACTATAGGTATACTCCAACAGTTACTGCCGATTCTTTCCAGATTGATACCATTGCGCTTCCATCTATGGGAATGCGAACAATTTGTGATCTAGACGCATACCCTATTGTTTGTGTAACAGTACCTGTATGGCCTCCATACAATACAGATGACACAGTAGGTACAGCATCTTCGCCAGATAACATCTATTATGTGTTACCTCCAGATGTTGAGCAAGACTCGGCAAGAGTCTATTTTGTTGCAGCAACAGATACACACTCTTTGTGGCAAGATAATTACGCATTTAGAAATAACGACTATGGGATTAATCCTCCTACAATTGGTGTAGTTACTTTTGATGGATTAAATGAAATAGGATACCCTTATAATTTCACGAGTCCTACAGCTTATGGACAAGCAGATTACTTAACATCAAAACCTATTTCTCTAGACATTAACTCTAGTGGAAACCCTGCGTTATTATCTGATTCTTTGTACTTAAGTTTTTATTATCAAGCAGAAGGATTAGGAGACAAGCCAGAAACTGCAGATTCACTAATTGTACAATTTTACTCTCCTACTGATGACAAATGGGTAAGTGTATGGAATACACCTGGAGAAAATTTAGATTCTAATTACAAACAAGTAATGATTCCTATTTTGGATAATAGGTTTTTAAAACCAGGGTTTAAATTCAGGTTTACTAATTATGCTACTTTATCAGGAAGTTTTGACCATTGGCATATTGACTATGTATACCTAACAAGTTTTAGATCATATAATGATACTGTGAGAGATGATGTTGCATTTCAATATCCTGTGAGGACTTTATTAAAAGATTACACAGCAATGCCTTGGAAACATTATAAAATGGATCCACTAAACTCAATGTTAGACTCTGTTGTGACTGAACAAAGAAACAACAGTAGCACAGGAAAACTTATTGGTAGTAATAATATGGAGATAGACTACAATGGAGTATCTCAATTAATTGTGAATAATCCTGCAACTCCATCTGTAAATGGATATACAAATTTTGAAACTAAATTTGATAAACCCGCAGCTTATTTCTTTGATACTACAATGATTGATACCAATGCTTCTTTTGATGTTTTGGTAAGGCATACAACAACTCCAGATATTTGTAGACTAAATGATACTATAAGATTTAAACAAGATTTTTTAGATTTTTATTCCTATGATGATGGTACAGCAGAAGCTGCCTATGGAGTGCAAGGTCTTGGGTTACTTTATCCAGAAATTGCAATGGAATATAATTTAGTACATGGTGATTCTATTAAATCTGTTTTCATTCATTTCACACCTTCTGCATACAATATGAATAGCTCTAATTTTCAAATTACTATTTGGGATGATAACTCAGGAAAACCAAGTTCTATCATTTATCAAAAAACAGGAACAGATGTTCCAAGATACAACCTAGGAACAAATGGATTTTATGAATATCTATTGGATTCTAGCTTTTACTTGAACCCAGGAAAATATTACATAGGAATTGTACAAAACACCTCAGACAGGATAAATTTTGGATTTGACAGAAATATTGACAAATCTTCTAAATTATTCTACAAAACCTCTGGTGCGTGGAATACTTCAGGTTTTCCTGGTAACATAATGGTAAGACCTTCTTTTGTTTTTCAAAGAGATTACATAGTTGGACAAAAAGAAATTGAAATCGAAAAAACAAGCATATTCCCTAACCCTACAAATTCTAACATAAACTTTAGCTCTGATATTAATCTGAACGACTACACGTTACATATTATGGATATGACTGGAAAAGTTATATTTAATGGAAAAGCAATAAATCATTTTGATGTTTCAAACTATCAATCTGGAATTTATTTTGTGAAATTGGTCCATAATGACACAAGTAAGATTAAAGTTGCTAAATTTGTAAAAAGCAATAATTAAATTTTGAGTCAACAAAAGAAACAACCCGAAAAAATTGAACCTACTCGTTTAAGCCCAGATGAAAATCCGGAGTTATTCGAACACCATAAATTTACTGCAGATAAAGGGCAAGAAGTCGTAAGAATTGATAAATTCTTAATGAATAGACTGCCTAATATTTCTAGAAGTAAAATACAAGAAGCCATTAAAAATGGTTATGTAAAAGTAGATGGTAAAGAAGTAAAAGCAAACCACAAAACGAAACCACTGGACGAAATTGTACTGATGTATCCTTACCCTGTAAGAGAATCAGAATTAATTCCAGAAGATATTCCTCTAGACATAGTGTACGAAGATGAATACCTTGCTGTGATTAACAAACCTATGGATATGGTTGTTCATCCTGGATATGGAAATTTTGATGGAACTTTGGCAAATGCCTTATTATTTCATTTCAAAAACCTACCACAAAGAGGAGATTTTGAAGGAAGACCAGGAATTGTGCACAGATTGGATAAAAATACTACTGGATTAATGGTGGTAGCTAAAACCGAAAAAGCATTAGTTCATTTATCAAAACAATTTTTTGATAAAACAACAGACAGAAGATACTGGGCTTTGGTATGGGGAGATGTAAAAGAAGACGAAGGAAGAATAGAAGGACACACAGGAAGATCTCTTAAAAACAGAAAACTAATGACGGTTTTCCCTGATGGAGATTATGGTAAAGAATCTATTACCAACTACAAAGTTCTTAAAAGATATGGATATACGAGTTTGGTAGAGTGTAAACTGGAAACAGGAAGAACACACCAAATTAGAGTTCACATGAAACACATAGGACATACCTTATTTAATGATGCAGATTATGATGGTGATACAGTGCTAAAAGGAACAACTTTTACTAAGTACAAGCAATTTGTACAAAACTGTTTTAAGTTAATTCCAAGACAAGCATTACATGCTAAAACATTAGGTTTCACTCATCCTTACACAGGAGAATGGATGCATTTTGAATCTGAATTACCAGAAGATATGAAGAACGCATTAGAGAAATGGGAAGCCTATGCGAAAAATTCTATTGAATTTCAATAAAAACTTAATTTATTTTTGTAATTCCAATAATAATAGTACTTTCGTGCTATTATTAACCCTATATTTTATCTATTATGAAAATTAAATTTTTAACTATTGTTGCTGCTTTCGCTTTATTTTCTTGTGAAGCTGCTACTGATGCTGCTACTGCTGTAACTGATACTGTTGAAGCTGGAGCTGACCAAGCTGGAGATATGGCTGGAGACGCTATGGATGCAACTAAAGATGCTGCTGGAGATGGTGTTGACGCTATCAAAGACGGAGCTAATGCAATTGCTGACGGAGCTAAAGAAATGGCAGGAGATGCTGTTGACGCTATCGAAGGAGGAGCTGAAACTTTGAAAGAAGAAGGAGAAAAAGCTTTAGAAAACGTAAAAGACGCAGTTAAATAAGTATAACACTTTTTAACACATTTTTAAAAAAGGTACAATTTTATAATTGTACCTTTTTTTGTACCTTCAATTTTAATTTAAACAACATTATAATGCGAATAATTAAATTCTTAGGATTATTATCAATTACCTTGATTCTTTCATGTTCAGGTAATAAACCAGAAAACACAATTATCAATTTTTTTGATGCTCTATCAAATAAAGATTTTGAAATGGCTAAATCATTAGCTACTACAAAATCTCAAACTACGCTTAACCTATTAGAATCAGGAATTGACGTAAGTTTTGGTGAAGGAAAATTGAATAACGTAGATTGTGTAACAGAAACAGAAATTGCAACATGCGATTGTTTCTTGGATGGTAAAGACAAACCTATTCCAGTTTCTGTAATAAAAGAAAACGGAGAATGGAAAGTAGACATTCAGTTAACCGCAAAAAATATGATGAATAACTTATTTGACAAGTTAAATGGATTAGATCTAAGCGGAATTGACTTAAGTGGAATTGATTTGGAAAACTTGGATGTAGAAGGAATTATGGAAAATATTGGAGGAAGTGTAGAAACAAGTACAGATAAAATAAATGACTTTATCAAAAACTTGGATACCGATAAAATTACTGAAACCCTGAAAGGGCTTGATTCTAATATGGGAGAAACTTCTGGAAATTTGGAAAACCTGATAAACCAAATTACTGAAGGAATGGGGAAAAGTGAATAATCAATAAATTTCTAGAGACGTGAATTCAACAAACATAGATATATCCATAGTCGTTCCTTTATATAATGAGGAAGAATCATTGCCCGAGTTACTAGCCTGGATTGATAGAGTATGCGGTGGGAATAGTTTTTCCTATGAAGCAATATTAATAGATGATGGTAGTAAAGATAAATCTTGGGAGATTGTAGAGCAATTACAAGAAAAATACCCTAATGTAAAAGGAATAAAATTCAGAAGAAACTACGGTAAGTCTGCAGCACTAAATACAGGTTTTCAAGCTACAAAAGGTAATGTAGTAATTACCATGGATGCTGATTTACAAGATAGTCCTGATGAAATACCTGAACTTTACAGGATGGTAATGGAAGAAGACTATGATGTAGTATCGGGATGGAAAAAAGAAAGACACGACCCTTTATCAAAAACAATTCCTACAAAACTATACAATGGAGTTACCAGAGTATTTAGTGGAATAAAACTACACGACATGAATTGTGGGCTTAAAGCCTACAAAGGAGATGTGGTAAGATCTATAGAAATTTTTGGAGAAATGCACAGGTATATTCCTGTGATTGCAAAAGGAGCAGGATTTGACAAAATAGGAGAAAAAGTAGTTCAGCACCAAGAAAGAAAATACGGAGTATCTAAATTTGGATTAAATAGATTTGTAAATGGATTTTTGGATTTATTTACCATTACGTTTATTACAAAATTTGGAAAAAAACCAATGCACTTTTTTGGTTTAATTGGTACACTTTTTTTTATCCTAGGGTTTGGATTAACTTTCTGGCTAGGAATAGAAAAACTATTTTTGAATACAGAAGCTACTTTATTAGCCGATAACACATGGTTTCACATTGCATTATTTGCTATGGTAATAGGAACACAATTATTTTTGGCAGGTTTCATTGCCGAATTAATTGGAAGGAACTCTCCTATCCGAAATAATTATTCGATAGAAAAAGAAATCTAATCTCAATTACCAATAATAAGAAATAAAACAGATAAGACAACTATTCTTTTCCTCCACTGAGGAACCTAAGCAATTATAAATACAAACTATGAAAATTAGAAGTAAGGCTCCTTTTAGGATTGGATTTGCAGGAGGAGGAACAGATGTTAGTCCATATTCTGATAATTATGGAGGTGCAATACTTAATGCTACCATAAGTTTATATGCTTATACTACAATAATCCCTCGTACAGATGGAAAAATAATTTTTAGAGCCACTGACCGAGGAGAAACTCTTGAATATAATACAGCCAAAGAATTACCAATAACAGGAACTTTAGATTTACAAGTAGGAGTTTACAACAGAATAGTGAAAGATTTTGGTCTAGAAGATTTATCATTTGAGTTAATCACTACAATGGATGTATCGTCTGGTTCTGGACTTGGAACCTCCTCTACCCTAGTTGTTTCAATTTTGGGAGCATTTGTAGAATGGTTTAAGTTACCACTAGGCGAATATGACATTGCAAAATTAGCTTATGACATAGAACGAGTAGATCTTAAAATGGCTGGAGGAAAACAAGATCAATATGCTGCCACATTTGGAGGAGTTAATTTTATGGAGTTTTACGAAGACAACAAAGTAATAGTTAATCCTCTAAGAATTAGAGAAGAACTGTTAAATGAATTGCAGTTTAACCTAATTCTATATTACACAAAGACTAGTCGTGAATCTTCTAAAATAATAGAAACACAAGCCAATAATGCCAAGACCAAACAAGAAAAACCTGTACAAGCCATGCACGTGGTAAAGGAACAGGCTTTTTTGATGAAAGAAGCATTGCTGAAAGATGAACTACACAAAATAGGTGAAATTCTATCTACAAGTTGGGAAAACAAAAAGAAAATGGCAGCAGGTATTACCAATGATTTAATTGATGATATTTATGCAACAGCTATTGAAGCTGGAGCTACCGGAGGAAAAATATCTGGAGCAGGTGGAGGTGGTTTTATGATATTTTATGCCGAAGAATCTAAACGATTTAATGTTATAAAAGCGCTTGATAAATTTGGAGGACAAGCAAAACGCTATGAATTTTGTAAAGAGGGATTGACTACTTGGACTATTTCATAGTAATTGGTAATTAACAATGGATAATTAACAATGAAAAAACTGTTTGCAACTTTAATTGCTTTATTAATTTTTGTTAGTTGCTCAACTAATAAAAAAGTTCGCCTTGTTGGAGTATCGATGGATGCAAAGGTTAGCTCTATTATATGGACTAGAGACTCGTCAGTTATCTATTTAGAAAATATAAAATGGTCTGGTAGGAACTTAAACCAGAAAGTAGTAGCAATAGGAGAAATTGATACAACTTATATCTATCCTGATACGACATCACCTACTCAAAGTAGAAAAGGTAGAATATTAACTATAAAAAATGCAAAAATTAGAAGATGTTTTTTATGTAGAGTAAAAAAAGAAGAAATTTTGGATGAAGCTTTAGGAAAAGATAATAGACAAAAATAGGTACCTCTATTTTTTTATTATCAATTGTAAATTATCAATTATCAATTAAAGTTCTGCCAAAATGTCCTTCTGACACCCTTATATTTCGTGCCATGTCATTAATTTGTCACAAATAAACCAGTGGCACAAAGATTGAACAAGGGTAAATGTAAATTATTTAAAAAAACATAATACAAAGTAAAATGAGCAAAATAATAGGAATAGATTTAGGAACGACTAACTCATGTGTTTCAGTAATGGAAGGAAATGAGCCGGTAGTAATTCCTAATAGCGAAGGAAAAAGAACTACACCCTCTGTAGTTGCTTTTGTTGAAGGAGGAGAAAGAAAAGTAGGAGATCCTGCAAAAAGACAAGCCATCACTAACCCAACAAAAACAATCTTTTCAATCAAAAGATTTATGGGGAATAAATTTGATGAGTGTACACAAGAAATTGGAAGAGTACCTTACGAAGTAGTAAAAGGTGACAACAATACACCAAGAGTAAAAATAGACGATAGATTATATACACCACAAGAAATATCTGCAATGGTTCTTCAAAAAATGAAGAAAACTGCTGAAGATTATTTAGGAACTACGGTTACTGAAGCTGTGGTAACAGTACCAGCATATTTTAATGATTCGCAAAGACAAGCTACGAAAGAAGCTGGTGAAATTGCAGGATTAACTATCAAAAGAATAATCAATGAGCCAACTGCAGCAGCATTAGCTTACGGATTAGACAAAAAAGAAGTAGATCAAAAAGTAGTAGTATTTGATTTTGGTGGAGGAACTCATGATGTTTCTATCCTTGAATTAGGAGACGGAGTATTTGAAGTACTTTCTACTGACGGAGATACTCACTTAGGTGGAGATGACGTAGACCAAAAAATCATTGATTGGTTGGCTGACGAATTCAAAAATGACGAAGGAATTGACTTGAGAGAAGATCCTATGGCATTACAAAGATTGAAAGAAGCTGCTGAAAAAGCTAAGATTGAATTATCTAGTACAGCTACTTCTGAAATTAACTTGCCTTATATCATGCCAGTAGACGGAATTCCAAAACACTTGGTAAGAAGTTTGACTAGAGCAAAATTTGAGCAATTGATTGATGACTTGGTAAAAAGAACAATTGAGCCATGTAAAACTGCAATGAAAGCTGCAGGATTATCAAACAGTGATATTGATGAAGTTATCTTGGTAGGAGGTTCTACTAGAATCCCAGCCGTACAAGAAGCAGTAAAAAAATACTTTGGTAAAGAAGCATCAAAAGGAGTTAACCCTGATGAAGTTGTAGCAATTGGTGCAGCAATTCAAGGAGGAGTTCTTACAGGAGAAGTAAAAGATGTATTGTTACTAGATGTAACTCCATTATCTCTTGGGATTGAAACAATGGGAGGTGTATTGACAAAATTAATTGAGTCGAACACAACTATTCCAACTAAAAAATCTCAGGTATTCTCTACAGCTGCAGATAACCAGCCAGCAGTAGATATCCATGTATTACAAGGAGAAAGACCAATGGCAGCTGACAACAGAACTCTAGGAAGATTTCAATTGACAGATATTCCACCAGCAAGAAGAGGAGAACCACAAATTGAGGTAATCTTTGATATTGATGCTAACGGAATCATCAATGTATCGGCAAAAGATAAAGCTACAGGTAAAGAGCAAAACATTAGAATTGAAGCATCCTCAGGATTGAGTGAAGCAGATATTGAAAAAATGAAGCAAGAAGCTGAAGCAAATGCTGACGAAGACAACAAAAAGAAAGAAATTGCTGAAACAGTAAACCAAGCAGATAGTTTGATTTTCCAAACGGAAAAACAACTTGAAGAATTTGGAGATAAAATTCCAGCAGATAAAAAAGCACCAATAGAAGAGGCATTAGTAGCATTAAAAGCTGCTCATGAAACTGCTGATGTTGATGCAATGAAAGCAGGAATTGAAAAATTGAATACAGTTTTTCAAGCAGCTAGTCAAGAAATGTACGCAGCACAAGACGAAGCAGGAGCACAACCAGAAGGTGGAGCTGATGCTAACGAAGGTGATGAAGAAGTAACTGATGTTGACTTTGAAGAAGTGACTGACGAGAAATAAGAAATATAATTCTTAATTACAAAATCCCCAATTGCAATATGCAATTGGGGATTTTTTTTGGTTAAAATTTTAAAGTATTAACAAAAATCATTACCTTTTCATCTCTAGCCATTTATAACAAAATATCAAATGAAAAAACTTTTACTTTTTGCCTCTTTATTTCTCTTCCAACTTTTTAGTTTTTCTCAACAAAACTGGTCACAAATTGAGTGTGGAACCGAGTTTTCTATCGCTTTAAGGAGCGATAGTTTATTATTCTCTTGGGGAAATAACGCCAATGGACAATTAGGTAATAACCTAGCTACACCTGCAAGTAACTCTCCTTATTTAATTGATACAAATTCTAAATGGAGAACAATCTCTGCTGGTTCTTTTCATTCTTTGGGTATTAAAAATGACGGAACACTTTGGGCATGGGGCTTTAATGGAAATGGACAAATAGGATCTGGAAACAAAATACAATCTAATATTCCTATACAAATTGGAACTGATACAGATTGGACACACGTAGATGCGGGACTTGCCAATAGCTTCGCTATTAAAAACAATGGAACTTTATGGGCTTGGGGATTAAATTTTCAAGGTCAATTAGGTATTGGAACTCCTGGAGCTGATACCACTTCTCCAATTCAAGTTGGAACAGATTCAGACTGGAAACAAATTTCTTGTGGAGGATTTCAAGTTTTAGGAATGAAAACAAATGGAAGTTTATGGGCTTGGGGATATAACGGAGAAGGACAAGTAGGTGACACTAGTAATATTGACAAATATATTCCTACACTTATTTCGTCAGACACCAATTGGAAATCAATATCGGCAGGATATCAATTTTCTACAGCTATAAAAACAAACGGTAGCATCTATTCCTGGGGGTTTAACGGAAACGGACAACTTGGAGACAATACATTAGTTTCTAAAAACTATCCTGTAGATGTTTCTGCCGCAGAGATGTGGATTGATATAAGCGCAGGTTCAAGTTTTGCATTTGCAATAAAATCTGACAGTACATTGTATGGGTGGGGATATAATGGATCTGGACAATTGGGTACAGGAAACACAACTCAATACATAAAACCAAGAATTGTAGACAACTCTACAAATTGGCTATCAATAAACGCAGCAGATGGAGCTCAATCTGGTACAGCTCTTTTTGGATTACATACCTTAGGATTGAAAACTAATACAACAGGAATATGTTTTTCTGGTGCCAACTATACCGGACAATTAGGAGATGGAACTGCCAACAATAGCACAGTTTTTATTTGTAATCAAATTACTACCGCACTAGAGGAATTATCTAATGAAGAGTTAGCTATTACAGTGTATCCAAATCCAACAAGAGACAATTTTACTATTGAAATAGCCGAAAATAATTTTGAAACTGTGAATTACAACCTAGTTAATTCCATAGGAAAAACAATAAAATCTGGTAAGGTAAATAATTTTGACAAAATAGATATTTCTTCATTTTCTGATGGATTATACCTTCTTATATTAAAAAATAATGGAAATGTAATTGGTACTGAGAGGATAATCAAAAACTAAGGAATTTTAATGAAAACAATTACAACCATTCTTTTT
>CAXIAX010000051.1:0-18711 GCA_964021785.1 uncultured Flavobacteriales bacterium | reverse complement strand
GAATTTTCGGATTTGGAAGAATATTTCGATTTATTAGTCGTGAGTATTGGGTCGGATATTGTGCCTGTAACAGGGGAAAATAGAGTTCTAGCCTATTTTGGATTAATGAAAATAAACCACAGTCCCAGAAAAGGAATTGCTGAGATTTTGAAACTTTCTACCATAAAAAACGACTTAACTATTACTGATGTAGTATTTATTGTGGGACCAAGAATAAATGCTGCCGGAAGAATGAAATCTGGGATGAATGCAGTAAAATTATTGGTATCGGAGGAAGATGATACGGCAAAAGAATTGGGAACATTTATAGAAGGAGAAAACAAAGACCGAAAGACTTTTGATAAGTCTATAACGGAAGAGGCTTTGCAGATGATTGAGGAAAATGAAAAATTCCGAAACGCAAAATCTTGTGTATTATATAGCGAAGGCTGGCACAAAGGAGTAATAGGAATTGTAGCCTCACGAGTGATAGAAACCTATTACCGACCTACCATAATATTGACAGAGAGCAATGGAAAAGCAGCAGGATCTGCCCGTTCTGTTCAGGGATTTGATGTGTACAATGCAATAGATGAATGTTCCGATTTATTGACACAATTTGGAGGACACATGTATGCCGCAGGAATGACAATGCCTATAGAAAACGTAGATGCATTTAGAGATAAATTTGAGGAAGTTGTTTCCAAATCTATCACAGACGAACAACTTACTCCTGAAATTAAAATTGACGAAGAAATATTATTAGAGAAGCTAAAAGCAGAACCAGGCCAACTGTTTCCTAAGTTTTATAGAATAATAAAACAATTTGCTCCATTTGGACCAATGAATATGCATCCTATTTTTGTTGCCAAACAAGTAAAGGCAAAATACGCCAAAATTGTAGGAGAAACTCACCTTAAATTATCTGTTTACGACCCAAATAACCCGAATTTTTTATTAGATTGCATAGGATTTGGACTAGGAGAATATTTTGACCACATAAAAGACAATCAATCGTTTGATGTAGCTTTTGTGATAGAAGAGAACACTTGGAACAACAATACCAAACTACAATTAAATCTAAGAGATATAAAAATTAATAAATAAAACCATGAAAAAACTACTTTTAGCCCTACTCTTATTATCCAATTACTCAATTGCTCAAGAGGCATTTGACGGACAATTTATCTTTGAAGTTCATGCCGGAATTGCTCAAGGAAACAATGAACAAAAATTTATAGATCAAAACAATTATGATGTAAAAGGATTGTATGACAATCAAATCTCGTACATAGAAATTTCACTTTCTTCAACTGACTATAGCAGCTTAGAAGGTAAATATTTAAAAACAGCTGGAAATATTTCTTTCAAATACTTTTATCCTGTATACTCTACGGATGCTATCAAATCAAAATACTCTGGTTACCTTTTTGGAATGGACTTATACGGTATTAACTTTTTGCCAAAAGCAAAATGGGCCGACTTTGTAATAAGTGCAGGATTTAATATGGGAAGTAAAAAAGTAAGAGTAGAAAAAGAAGTGAAATACAAAAACTGGATGTTTGCTCCAAAACTTTCTTCTGAACTGCGATTTATTGTTTCCCAAAAATTTGCCCTATCAGTAAAAGCAGAATCACAATATGACATTACCAAAGACAGGTTTAAATTAAAAAAAGGAACAGATGTTCTAAATCTTGAAGGATTTAAATACAATCCTGTGATGATTTCTGCAGGAATAGGTTGGGTTTTATAAACATCTTTTATTCTCAGCAATTAATTAACTTATGATTCCTTTATCCGACATTGTACATAGCATGAGTAGGGAAGAGCAAGTGAAGTTTGTTTCTTTTTTGAAAAAAAACAAACAAAACTCCGACTCTCAGAAACTAAAACTATACAAGATAATTAAGGAAGGAAAAGTGAACCCAAAAGCCATTTCTATTAAATTATATGGAACAGATAAAAAAGCTGCCTATCACCAATTAAGAAAAAGACTTTTTGCTGAAATAGTTGATTTTATTGCACACGAAAGATTTAACCAAGAAGAGGAAAATGCCCTAGAGATAACCAAACTCATTCTCACAGGAAAATATTTAATAGAAAGCAAAAACTACAAAACAGGATTCAAACTACTTTCCAAAGCAGAAAAAAAAGCGAAAGAAGACAATGACGTAGTTGCATTGGATGAAATTTACAATTTGCTTATACAATTTTCACACTACAACCCAAGCGATAAGCTTGAGTCTAACATCCAAAAACTAGAGAGCAACCGCATACTACTTATTCAAGACTCCAACCTTAACATGGCCTATGCCACTGTAAAAAAGAAACTGGAAGAATACAGACTAAAAGGCATTGCTATAGAGATAGAAACCATTTTAGATGAAGTTTTTAAGAGGTTTAATATCACAGAGAAATCAGGATACAATTACAAAACCTTATACCAATTAGTGCAAATAGTAGCAGCAAGTGCCAATGTATCTAAAGATTACTATTTGGTTGCTCCTTTTGTAACGGAGCGCTACAAAATAATTGCCAGCAAAGAAGAGGAGAACAATCGCTATATTTTCTTTCATCTAAAGTTACTCTACTTCATTGCCAACATCTATTTTAGGGAAAAGAACTTCACAAAAAGTAATATCTTCCTTTCTAAAATGAATGATTTGATACACAACTCAAATAAAAAATACGATAAAATATTTGGAATAAAAATGAAAGTGCTTTCCGCACTAAACAATAATTATTTGGGCAATAAAGTAGAAGCAAAAATTGAGATAGAAAAAGCTTTATCAACAACTAAGGACACCAAAAACAAAGATTATTTAGATGCAATGGTAGTCTCTAGTATGATTAACTTTCAACAAAAAAACTATCGTGAAAATCAAACCATATTTGCCAACCTTAATGCAACCGAAAATTGGTATGTAAAAACAATGGGAGCCAATTGGGTAATGAATAAAAACTTAATAGAAATTCTTACTCACATAGAATTAGAAAATATCGATTATGCAGATGCCAGACTAGAAAGTTTCCTGTTCAAAAACAAAGAATACCTTAATCATGACAATAGAGCATTGGTGTTTTTAAAATATTTAAGAATCAGCTATACTCAACCAGAAAAATTAAATTCCAAAGAATTTTTGGATAGTTTCTATAACTCTGTGGAAGTGAAACCAGCTCTTAGAGAAGATATTTACATCATGAGTTTCTTTGCTTACCTCAAATCAAAAATGCTAGGAACTGATATTTATGAAACAACACTTCAACTAGTTGGATCTAAAGATTAATAAAACTTAGTTACCTCTTCCAATCCTTTTCTTTCAATATCTGGAACATAAACTTCACTAGCAGGATATCCCACAGGCAACAATAAAAACGCTCTTTCATTAGAAGGCCTCTCTAATAATTTTGTCAAAAAATTCATGGGACTTGGCGTATGAGTTAAGGTTACTAAACCAGCTTTATGAATTGCCGTGATCAACATTCCGCATGCTATCCCTACCGATTCATTAACATAATAATTTTGCAGCTTTTCGTCATTTTCCCCTAAGTCGTATGGCTTTTTAAATACAATTATCAAATAAGGAGCAATCTCCAAAAACGGTTTAGAGTGATTTGTCCCAAGCGGTTCCAAATCTTTCAGCCACTCTTCACTCATTCTACCTTCGTAGCTTTTTCGCTCTTCCTCTTCGGCCGCTTCTCTTATTTTCGATTTTATTCCTGAAGATTCTATTACACAAAAAGTCCAAGGTTGCTTGTGCGCACCACTTGGTGCAGTAGAAGCCGTTTTTATTATATTTTCTATTACTGATTTAGGAACAGGCTTATCAGAAAAATCCCTTACACTTCTTCTCTTGTCCATTTCTTGAAAAAAAGATTCCGCTTCTTCCTCAATGTTATCCACCTTCAAATAATCCGAATACAATAAATGCTTATGCCCCTCTATTAACTTATACTTTTCGTTTTCCATGAAATAAAGTTAAACAAAATAATTAATGAAGATGCTTCTCAATTAATTCTTTCATTCCTTCGGATGCAATTTTTGATATCACCTCTATCCTTCCCGAAGATTGAATTATTGGATTAGGGTCAATATAAAAAACAGGACAATCTGTTCTTGCGTAATCCATTAAGCCAGCAGCAGGATACACTTGTAACGAAGTTCCAATTACTACAATCACATCTGCATTAGTTACAATATCTATTGCTTTATCCATCAAGGGAACTTGTTCTCCAAACCAAACAATGTGAGGCCTAAGTTGCGAGTTGTTTTCGCACATATCTCCCAAATTCAAATCCTTTTCCCATTTGTAAATCAAATCAGGATTTGTAGTGCTTCGTACTTTTCTTAGTTCTCCGTGTAAATGCCAAACGTTTGTATTTCCTGCTCGTTCATGTAAATCATCTACATTTTGTGTCACCACAGAAACGTCATATTCATTTTCTAATTCAGCAATTAATTGATGTCCCAAATTGGGTTCAACCTCAAACAATTGTTTTCTTCTTGCATTATAAAATTCCAAAACCAAACCAGGATTTCTTTCAAATCCTTCGGGTGTAGCAACATCCGTAATTGCATGATTTTCCCATAATCCATTAGAATCTCTAAAAGTAGAAATTCCACTCTCGGCACTCATTCCCGCGCCTGTCAAAAATACTAGGTGTTTTTTCATGGATGAAGTTAAAAAGAAAAAGCCTCTTTTGACTAATCAAAAGAGGCTTTTTGGTACCCGAGACCGGAATCGAACCGGTACATCAAAGATACACGAGTTTGAGTCGTGCGCGTCTACCAGTTCCGCCACTCGGGCATTTTTTATCGTTCCACTCTGGTAAAAATTTCAAGAACTCAAAAGAGCGCTTCCTGAAATAAGCGGATGCAAATTTAACTATACTTTTAACTTTACCAAATGTTTTTTGACTAAAAAGAGGGGGGTTTCAAAGAATTTCGTTAATTTTGCACTCCATTTACGATAACTATGTCAAACACAATCTTATTTTCAGGTAACGCCCACAAGGAATTTGCCCAAAACGTAGCTAAGCATTTTGGTCAAGAATTAGGGGATGTAACAATTCAACAATTCAGTGACGGAGAAATCCAAGCTTCGTATGAAGAAACTGTGAGAGGGAAAGAGGTTTATATTATTCAGCCTACTATTTCATCAGACAGTATAATGGAAGTAATGATAATGATAGATGCAGCAAAAAGAGCTTCTGCTCACAAAATTACTGCTGTACTTCCTTATTATGGTTACGCAAGACAAGACAGGAAAGATAGACCTAGAGTAGCAATTGGAGCAAAATTAGTTGCAAAAATGCTTGCTGCCGCAGGAGCTAACAGAATTATGACAATGGATTTACATGCCGATCAAATACAAGGATTTTTCTCCTTCCCTATTGATCATATGTTTGCATCTTCGGTTTTCTTGCCTTATTTAGAAGCACAAAAAATACCTAACCTTACTATTGTAGCACCAGATACTGGAGCAACAAAAAGAGCAAACAACTATGCTAAATATCTGAATGCCGATTTGGCAATCTGTTATAAGCAAAGAAAAGTAGCCAATGAGGTATCAGAAATGACTTTAATTGGAGAAGTAAAAGGAAGAAACGTAATCATCATGGATGACATGATAGATACAGCAGGAACCATGTGCAAAGCTGCGCAAATGATTGCTGACCAAGGAGCTTTATCAGTAAGAGCTATGTGCTCACATGCTGTGCTTTCTGGACCTGCATACGAAAGAATAAGCGAATCTGTTCTTACAGAACTAATCGTTACGGATTCTATTCCTTTGAAAGAAGGTAAGGATACAAGTAAAATAAAAGTATTGACGGTAGCAAAACTTTTTGCTGACGTAATAAAAAGCGTAGAAAATCATGAGTCTATTAGCACTCAGTTTATACAATAAAAACAAATAAAAAACAAAAACAAGATGAAAACAGTATCATTGAGCGGTTCTCTTAGAGGGGACGTAGGGAGTAAAGATGCAAAGGCTTTAAGAAAAGAAGGTCAAGTTCCTGGAGTAGTATACGGAAACGGAGAAAACATCCACTTTCACGTAAAAGAAACAGACTTGAACAAATTGGTTTTTACACCAGAAGTACACTTCGTAAATATAGAATTAGATGGAAAAGAGCACAAAGCAATTTTCAAAGAAATTCAATTTCACCCAGTTACAGATAGAATCACACACTTTGATTTATTAGCAGTAACTGAAGATAAATTGGTAAGTATTGCACTTCCTGTAAAATTAACTGGAAATTCTCCAGGGGTATTGAATGGAGGTAAATTAAGACAAAACTACAGAAAAATTAAAGTGAAAGCTTTAGCTAAAGACCTTCCAGAATTCATTACTTTAGATATTAGTAAATTGAAAATTGGTATGTCTATCAGATTAGGAGAAATTGATATCCCTAACGTAACTCTAGTTGGAGATATGAGAGATGTTGCTGTTTCTATTAAAACTTCTAGAAATGCTGTTGCAGATCAATTGGAAGCTGATGATGCTGCTGACGCGGAAGCTGCAGGAGGAGAAGCTGCTCCAGCAACTGATGCTGCTGAATAAATATCATAAAGATATAATATGAAATACCTTATTGTAGGACTAGGAAATATTGGTGAAGAATACACTGATACTCGTCATAACATAGGATTTAAAGTACTGGACGCTCTTATAGAGTCGTCCAGTTCTTGTTTTGAGACAGAACGTTATGGTGATGTTGCGAGAATAAAATACAAAGGAAGAACTCTTGTTCTTTTAAAACCTTCTACTTACATGAATTTGAGTGGAAAAGCAGTAAATTATTGGATGCAAGAAGAAAAAATATCTCTTTCGAAAACCCTTATTATTACGGATGATCTTGCTCTTCCGATTGGTAAACTAAGGCTAAAAGGAAAAGGAAGTGACGGAGGACACAATGGTCTTAAAAATATTATTGAAGTATTAAAAACTTCTCAATATGCAAGATTAAGATTTGGAATTGGTAAAGAATTCTCTAAAGGAAAACAAGTAGATTACGTTCTTGGAAAATGGACAAAATCCGAAGAAAAAGAACTACCACAACTAATAGATACCTCTATTAAATACATTCAATCGTTTGCAACTATAGGACTTAATCGTACTATGAATGATTTGAATAAAAACAAGGATAACAAATAGAGTAATTAAACATCCTCTTTCTTTTAAACAGAAGTAGATTTCCTATATTTGAGTGGAAATTAATTTTTTGATTGATGGCATATAAAATTTTGCAAATAACGAATAAATCCCCCTTCCCAATGTTGGATGGCGGAAGTTTGGGTATAGCAAAAATGAGCAAATTTTATTCATCAAATTCAGAGTTTGAATTAGACATATTTACCTTAGAAACTCCAAAACATGGTTTTGATATAGTAGATTTTAGAAAAGAAATTCCTGTCAAAACAGAAGTTTTTTCGGTTTTTGTAAATACAACTCCTACAATTTCAGGAGCATTTAAAGGAATTATCTCTAATAAATCATACAACTTAAGTCGATTCAAAAACAAGAAAATAGAACAAAAACTAATTGAAATTTTAAGTAAAAAAGAATACGACTTTATTCAATTAGAAAACATTTTTGTTGCACTCCATTTAGATGTAATTCGTAAATTTTCTAAAGCTAAAGTAATACTTAACTCTGCTAATATAGAATACGAAATATGGAAAAGACTATCATCTAAAGCTTCTTTTTTTAAAAGAAAATATTTTAAAATACTTGCTAATCAACTAAAAACTGAAGAAGAAGAGATTTGGAAAAAAATGGATGGAATTATCTGTGCTACAGATAAAGACAAGCAGACTATAAAAAAATTCGTTTCGGAAGATAAATTAATTACTGTTCCATTTTACTTAAATACAAACGAGTATACCTATACCAAAAATGAGAAAAAAGATGCTATTTCTTTCTTTCATTTAGGTGCAATGGACTGGCTTCCCAATGTAGAAGGAGTAAATTGGTTTATTAATTCCATTTGGAACAACATTAACCAAGACAATAAACTATATTTAGCTGGTAAAGGAATGCCAAAACCATTGATTGCTCAACAATCTAAAACAATTAGTGTACAGGGTTTTGTAGATGACGCCAAAGAATTTATGATGGCATATGATGTTATGATTGTACCTTTGTTATCTGGTAGCGGTATAAGAGTTAAAATTATTGAAGCCTTGGCACTCGGAAAATGCATTATTTCTACCACAGTTGGTGCTGAAGGAATTGAGTACACCAACAATAAAAACATATTAATTGCAGATACAGTAGATGAATTTATTTCCTGTATTGAAACACTAATAAACAACCCTAATAAAATAACAGAAATAGGGAGTAGTGCTAGACAATTGGCAGAAAGTAGATACGACATCCAAAACATGGAAAAACAGCTAATCCCTTTTTTTAAGAAACTGAAATGAAAAAATTGATGGTTATAACTTCTCGTTTTCCTTATCCCCTTGACAAAGGAGATAAACTAAGAGCGTACCATCAAATAAAAGAACTAGCCAAAGAATGTGAAGTACACTTGGTCTCACTAACCAATAAAACTGTGAGCGAAAAAGATTCTGATGAACTTAAAAAACTGTGTAAATCTGTCACTATTCACAAACTAAATAAATTACAATCTTTCTTTAGTTTGGTGAGAACAATATTTAACCCTAAACCGTTTCAAGTTGCCTTATTTTACAACAAAAGAATTCATAAAAAAATAAAGGTAAAAACAAGAGAGATAAATCCGGATCATATTTATTGCCAACTAATAAGATGTGCTGAATATGTAAAAGATGAGTTTGACATACCTAAAACTATCGATTTTATGGATGTGCTTTCCAAAGGAATTGAAAGAAGAATTTCAACCTCACCTTTTTATTTAAAAAAAATACTTAAAATTGAAGCGGAAAGACTTAAAATATATGAGAACATTATGTTTGAGTATTTTGACAATCATGCTATCATTTCTTTGCAAGATCAAGAGTTAATTTATCATGTAAAAAGAGAAGAGATTGCTATAATTCCAAATGGAATTGACACCAATTTCTTTAGTCCAGATGAAGATATAAAGAAAAAGTACACGTTATTATTTAACGGAAACATGCAATATCAACCTAATGTAAAGAGTGCAATTTACATAGTGAATCATATTCTTCCATTGGTTAAGGAAAAAATTCCTGAGGTCACCCTACTTATTTCAGGTACGAGTCCTACTAAAGAAGTAAAAGAATTAGCTTCATCTTCTGTCACAATATCGGGCTGGATGGATGATATACGAGATGCTTACAACCAAGCTAATATTTTTATTGCGCCCATGCAAATAGGGACAGGGCTTCAAAACAAACTGCTTGAAGCAATGGCTATGAAAATGCCTTGCGTTACTTCTAAACTAGCTAATAATGCACTAAATGCAACACCAAACGAAGAAATTCTTATCGGAAACAGCAAAGAAGAATATGCCGAATTGATTATTCAATTAATAAATAACTCTAAATTAAGTGAAGACCTTGGGCAAAGAGGACAAATTTATGTTCGCAATAACTTCAATTGGGAATCTTCTACAAAAAAATTACTTCTTTCTATGGGCTTATAAACGAAACAGCCCTTTTGATGCAAAAAAGCAACATACTCACAAAGATTTCTGTCAAGTATTAAATGAAATTAGTATCTTGATTTGTGAAAAAAAAGATATTCCATATTTCGTTTTTAATAGTCTTACTGCTATTAACAACAAGCTCTTCGTTCTCTCAAACGGATGCGCAAAAAGAGTCGGAAATTTCGCTTTTAATAATCTCGTTTCAACAGAATCGTTTTTCAAATAGAACGAAAGCAGAAACTGATATTAAAAATGCAATTTCTATAGCTGAAACTACTCAAAAACAGAATAACTTAGTCTCTACAAAGATTCTCTTGGGAGAGTTGTATGATGATTATAACAGTCCCAACAAGGCACTTACTCAATATACCGAAGCAAAGAATATTGCTGAAAAAATTAATGATATATCTGGACTAGCATCTTGTGAATACAACCTTGGACTACTTTTTTACAAACAAGAATCAGACAAAAAAAAGGAGACTGTTCTTTCCCATTTTCAAAAATCTATCGAGTATTCCAAACAAATAAATGACAATAATTTACTTGCAAAATCATACAACAAAGCTTCTTTCGTTTATTACGACTTAAATGAATTAGAAAAGGCTAAAGAAAGCGCTATGAATGGGTTAATCCTACTCAGAAGACTTAAAAAAAGAGATAGAATGGCGGAGAGTTATTTATCTCTTGCAAGAGTAAATAACAAACAAGAAGAATTTAATGAAGCTTTAGAATACCTAGATAGCGCGATAAGTATTTATGAAAAATCTAACAGCACTCCCAATATTAACAATGCATTACTAGTTAAATCGGAAATTTATTACCAAAAGAAAAACTACCAAAAAGCGCTAAAGATAGCCAAACAAGTAGAATCGAGTCCTGAAGTAATGGCCGATCAAAAATTATTTGCTCTCACCTTACTTTATCAAATCAATAAGAGCATGAATAAGACTTCTGCTTCTCTAGATTACCTAGAAGAAACGAAAGGCATGCAGGATAGTTTGTTTCAGTTGGAAAGAAACAGAATGATGGAAAGCGTGGAATCCGTTATTGAGCAAGGAGACCGACTAGAAATACTGGAAAAAGAAGCAGAAATAAGAGAATTAACATTAAAACAAAATAGATTCTGGAGTTGGGCATTAGTTGCTTTATCAGTCTTTTTTCTTCTTGTTGCTTTAGTTTCATTCTTGTTTTATCGCCAAAATAAAATGAAATCGGAGAGAGAAAAACTTAAGTTGGAACAGCAAAGTATTCAGCTAGAACAAACTCTTTTGAGAACTCAAATGAATCCACATTTTATTGCAAATTCATTGGCTGCAATACAAGGAAACATCTATAAACAAGACAAAGAAAAATCGGTTACCTATATTTCTAAATTTGCAAAATTGATGCGTTTTATACTTGAAAGCTCAAGAGAAAAAGAAGTGTTATTAGAAAAAGAAATTATTAGCCTTAGAAATTATTTGGATTTGCAAAAACTCTTATTAGAAGAGAAATTAACCTATACCATAACTGTGCAAGAAGGTTTTAATACGGATGAATATAAAATCCCTCCCATGTTGATACAGCCTTTTGTAGAGAATGCAATAGTACACGGTATAGAACTAAAACCAAATCCAGGAACGGTTACACTTAATTTTACAAAAGACAATGAATTGCTTAAAGTATCCATTGAAGATGATGGACTTGGAAGAGAAAAAGTGAATGAAATTTACGAAAAAAGAAATTCAAGTCACCTATCTTTTTCTACCAATATAACCAACGAGCGAATAGAAAAAATTAATACCGAATCCCAAAAAAATATCAGCTCTGTGACGAAAGATATAATTAAAAATGGAGAAGTGGTGGGAACAATAGTTGAATTAATTATTCCGTTAAAAAGCGTGTACTAAAATCGAAAACCATGAAAACAGTAATTATAGACGACAGAAATAGCATCAGAGAATTTATTACTCAATTGTTAGAGAATGTAGAAGGAATTGAAATTGTGGGAGAGGCTGATAGTGTGGCAAATGCTATTAAATTAGTCAATGAAAAGAAGCCTGAGTTGATCTTACTGGATATTCAAATGGCTGACGGAAATGGGTTTGAGGTTCTTGAAGGTATTACACACACAGATTATAAAGTTATCTTTATCACTTCGCACGAAGAATTTGCCATAAAAGCGTTTAAATACAGTGCTCTTGATTATGTGGTAAAACCAATAGATCCTGAAGTATTTTATAACGCTATTGAAAAAGCTAAATCTCATTTTTCTAGCACAGATCAACAAATAAAAATCAAAAATTTAATTGAAAATATATCTGGAAACAAAACTTCTAAAAAATTAATTCTTAATACGCAAGAAACTGTACATGTAGTAAATAGTGAAGATATTACCAGATGCGAATCTGATGGAAGTTACACCAATGTATATTTAAAAGATAGAAAACTAATGATGTCTAAAAAACTAAAAGATTTTGAAGAATTATTAGGTGGTTTATCGTTTTACAGAACTCACAGATCTCATCTAATAAACTTGAAATATGTAGATAGGTATGAAAAAAGAGATGGAGGGTACATCATTATGAAAAATGACGACCAAATACCTTTATCTTCGGCAAAAAAAGATGAGTTTTTTGAGCTTTTAGTGGCAATTTCCCAATAGTTTTTTACCTCTGACGCAATCTGTCATTCCTTGTATCTACTTTTGATTAAACACTAAAACTATACAATGAAAACAATGACATTTGACCCTTTTACTATTATTGGAATATCCGTAAGAACAATTAACCATGAGGATACTGCAGCCAAAGACATTGGCGAATTATGGAACAGGTTTATGACTCAAAAAATTGCATCAAAAATTCCTAATAAAATAGACGAATCTATCTTTTCTATTTACACCAATTACGAAGGAGATTTTACAAAACCTTATGACACTATTTTGGGATGCAAAGTAAGCTCTTTGGATGAAATCCCCGAAGGTATGGTGGGGCAAGTATTTGACGGTGGTAAATACACTCAATTTGTATCTAAAGGAGATTTGAACAAAGGCATTGTGTACAACACTTGGGAAGAAATTTGGAAAACCGATATTAATAGAGCGTATACAGCAGATTTTGAAATATATGGAGAGAAATCTATGAATCCATTAAATGCAGAAGTTGATATTTTTATTGCTATTAAATAACAACAATATGTACAAGAAAGAGCTATGACTTTCATCTCTTTCTTGTATTATTTCACCAACCTGTATTTCTTTTTGGCAGTATTTCGTGAGCAGCTATTCCAGTGCCACCATTCTGTTTGAATATTGAAAAAACCTGCTTTTTTCATCACTTTTCGTAACAAAACACGGTTTTCAACTTGTTTTTTAGTCAATTTCCCTTCTTTTAGCAATCTTTTCTCTTCTCTAGGATGAGCCAATTTTCCTATAAAATCGAAAGGTGTTCCCATGTCTAATTCCTCTCCTGACTTGGTAGTAATAGAAATATCTACAGCTGCTCCGTAATTATGAATAGATCTGTTCTTAGGGTTAGAAAGAAATTTCGTCTTCTCACGAATTGGCATAACCAAAGTGTCCCACATTTTTTGTTGTACAAACACAGGTCTTACACAATCAAAAACTAGCAAAGTTAGGTTAGAATCTTCTTCTTGTAAATATGCGTAGGCTTTCTTAAGTTTTTCGGCTACATCCGGTTGAGAAAATGCTTTATCTAGGTCGCCATACATATCTATACCCACAAAGTTATCAGTTGTAGAGTATTTTAAATCTACCAATATAGCTGGTTCAATTTCTTTTATATTCACCAACCCAAACCCCCTTAAATAGTATTCTAGGGTTAATGAATCTGACTCACTTTTTGGGTTTTTAATTGTATTAGATTCTATTAGGGTTTCTGCCTTAACTGGATTCGATAATGAATCATGAACAGATTGGGGAATTACCTTTTCCTTGGTGCTAATTACTGTGGATTGCTCATTATTTTCTATATTTGCTTCACAAGAAAATAATATCACGATCACTAAATAGAGAATTTTCTTCATAACCCAAACTTACAAAATAATAACCACATGGAAGACCAACACTTTTTAGACAGAGATAGTTTAAATATTGAAAACGAAAGACCTTCATTTTTGACAGTACTGTGTATCATAACATTTATTTTCAGTGGATTCTTATTACTTTCTACTGCATATGGACTAGTTACCTATGATGAACAAGCACAAATTGAAGCGTTTGAACAAACAATTGTTTCTATGGAAGAACTGGGTGCAGACTTGCCAGGAATGAACGAAAACATTCGTGACTTAGAAGTGTTTAACAAAGAACAAATGGACAACAACTCTACGTTACAAGCTGTGAGTTTAATCTCTATCCTTCTTAGTCTTTTTGGAGCATTTATGATGTATCAATTAAAGAAAATAGGATTTCATTTGTACTTAGCATCTAAAGTCATTGGCCTTATCCCTCTATTAATTTTCACCCTATCTACTGCAGTATTTTGGGCTTATGGAATTTTCCTTCTTTTCACAATTGCTTTTGTAATTATGTATTCAAGGAATTTGAAGTTTATGAAGTAAACAATTTCATTAATTTTACTTTATTAAAATAGCAAATTAAAGCAACAACAAAAACTGTTATTGCTTGATAAATAACAGAATAATTGCAATCTCCATTGTAAATAGATCCTGAATATTCATGTTTATGAAAAGGGAATAAATTTGCTAATTTAGGTAAGTTTAACCCTAAGTACTTATTTAAAATTTGTGGAGATAAATCTACCAAATCAGGAAAAACACAGCCAACGAAAGCCATCCCAACCGCAAATCGATACTTGTTTTTTATAAAGAAAATGGTGGATACCATTATCAAAAAAGAAGCAATAGCATCTAGTTTTGAATTGAAAGGATAACAATGTGGAATAACATCTAAAACTCCGTGAGAAGTAACACCCAGCACAAAAGAAAGTAATCCTTGTTTAATTGAATTGGAAGAAAAAATTGAATCTGATTTATTCTCTTTTACCACAATCGCAATAATTCCTATTGCTGCTGAAGTATGAAATAAAACATTCACTTCCTAATCCTTATTGGCCAACTGACCACAAGCTGCATCAATGTCTTTACCTCTGCTTCTACGCACATTTGCAGGCACTCCATTTTTTTCTAAATAGGCCGCAAATCTCTCTGTAGATTTTGAATCTGATTTATCAAATTCTCCTTCATCAATAGGGTTATATTCTATTAAATTCACTTTAGAAGGAACATGTTGGCAAAACTGAACCAACTCATGAGCTTCTTTTAGCGAGTCGTTTACCCCATCAAGTAAGCAATATTCGTAAGTTACCATATTACCCGTTTTATCGTAGTAATATTTTAATGCTTCTGCCAATGAACCCAGGGAGTTCTGTTGGTTAATCTCCATTATTTTGTCCCTTGCTTCATCATTGGTAGCGTGTAGCGATAGAGCTAAGTTAAATTTAACGTCATCATCTCCTAGTTTCTTAATCATTTTGGCAATTCCTGCCGTAGAAACCGTAATCCTTCTCGAAGCCATTCCTAGGCCTTCGTCCGAAGTGATTTTTTTTACCGAC
The DNA here is from genome assembly GCA_964021785.1 of uncultured Flavobacteriales bacterium. Classification (GTDB taxonomy): domain Bacteria; phylum Bacteroidota; class Bacteroidia; order Flavobacteriales_D; family CAJJDF01; genus CAJJDF01. The sequence continues at coordinate 3,556 of CAXIAX010000051.1, read as the reverse complement.
TCCAAAGTGTTTTTGTAATTAAGCAAAGGCTCTCCCATTCCCATATAAACTATGTTAGTAAGAGGTTTGTCGTAGTTTTCTTTGGCCAAGTTGTTAATTTCTACTACTTGGTCGTAAATCTCGTCATAAGTAAGATTTCGCATTCTCTTAAGCCTACCTGTGGCACAAAACGAGCACGCCAAACTGCAACCCACTTGCGAAGAGATACAAGCTGTCATTCTCTTTTTTGTAGGAATAAGAACTCCTTCTACAATACTCCCGTCATATAACTTAAAAGCACACTTTATAGTACCATCAGTACTTATTTGCTTTGTATCTATGGTTAGTTTATTGAAATAGAAATGTTCGTCAAGCATTTCTCTAGTTTCTTTAGAAATGTTAGACATGTTCTCGAAAGAAGTAAACGACTTTTTCCAAACCCAATCAAAAACTTGATTGGCTCTGAATTTCTTTTCTCCTTTTGCCAAAAAAAACTCTATAAGTTCATCTTGAGAGAGTGCTCGTATATTTCGTTTGTTTATTTCTTTTGTTTCCATGATTATTAGTCTAATCTAGGAAGTTCTATCGAATCTGAAATAACTAAAGTATTTGGAAACGTTCCTTTTATTTCGTTTTGAAATTTTTGCGCATCTAATTTTGTTCTAAAATTTCCTGCTCTCAATCTAAAATTTGGTGCTTTATAATCTATATAGCTACTTGTGCCTCTGTAGTTGGTCATAAACTTTCCTCTTTCTGCATCTACTGTAGACTTTGTAGAAGATGATATAAGTTGAACTCTATATCCACTTATAACAGGTTTATTTGTTGCTCCACCACGCATTTCTTCAGATACCTTGTCTATTCTGCTGTCTTTTTCAACTTTTATTGTTCCTGTTCTATTTGCTTTAACCAAACCAAAAACCGTATCTGTTGCTAAAACTGTATCTGTTTTTCCTGGAAATAATTTCCAATCTCTAGTTGAATCTTGAGAATAGCTTAGAGTTAATAAAGCTATCGCCAAGAATGAAAGAATTATCTTTTTCATTTTATTTGCGTTTTATTCTTAATCACAATCAAGGATCAAGCCAATGTGTTTCTTTTGACAAAAGTAACTAATAATACCTCAACCTTTGTTTTAGTTAGAGATAATGTCAAATAGTTTATCCAAATTAGGAGTTAAAATTACCTCAATTCTTCTATTTGCAGCCTTTTCTTCTCCTACTGGATTGTATTTACTTCTTCCTGCTGCCGATAATATTTTTGGGTTAATCGTACTATTTGCAGTCATAATTTCTACTACTGAAGTCGCTCTCAATACACTTAATTCCCAGTTATTTTTTGGGTGGTTAGATGATTTTAAATCATCCGAATCTGTATGTCCTTCAACAATAATCTCTAATTCCTCTTCGGTTTCCAAAGCTTTTGCCAATTGAATTACAGCAACTTTTCCTTCTGTTCCTACTTTTGTACTTCCAGATGCAAATAATAATTTTGCTTCAAGACTCACATATACTTTCCCATTCTTTTGAACTACAGTCAATCCTTTGTTTTCAAATGCCAATAGTGCTTTAGATACTTTATCTTTTAATGCATTTACTGCAGCATCTTTTTGAGCTATTAACTCTTCTAGTTCTTTCACTCTTTGTTCTCTCAATTCCAATGCATTTTGCTTGTTCTCAAGAGTAATTTTTAGTTCATTTAAGCTTTTTTCCAATACATTCAATTGGTCTTCTTTGTCTTGAAGTTCTTTCTGAGATTGATCCAATTTAGTAGACAAAGTCTTATTTTCATTAGACGAATTTGCTAATAATCTATCATACCTCAACAAGATGTCATCATGTAATTTTGATAATTTATCGTATTGTTTTTCTTTCTCCAAAAACTTTCTTTTGGCATCTTGCATTTCTTCGTTAGCCGTAGCTAATTCCGATTTCTTGGTCGCCAACATTTGATTTAGCTCCGTATTTTCCGTTTTAAATTGCTCATTTTGAGTTTGATATTCTGCCAATTCTTTTTGGCACTGCTCATTTTTAGCTTTTAAATCTTCATATTTCTTTGCTGGAACACATCCTACAAACAAAAGAGTAGATACTCCTACGTATAACAATGATTTTTTCATAATTAAAATTTTATAATCAGGTATAATTGGTGATTTTAGCAAATATACGGCTTTACATAACGATATACTGTCCATTTTATTGGAAGTAAATAAGACTCCATTGTTAATTTCTTTGTGAGAAATTACGCTTACTTCTGTAAGTTTCTTCTTTTTATTTCAAGAGAAATTAAACCTAATTCTCTACTCGTTTGACCTGCTACCGAAGTATTTTCTTCTGCACGCCTTATCAAATAAGGAATTACTTCTTTTACAGGCCCATAAGGAACATATTTTGCTACATTATATCCTTGTTTAGATAAATTAAAACTAATGTGATCACTCATCCCTAATAATTGAGCGAAATAAAACTTAGAATCAGATTTATCTAAATTATTTTTCTCCAAATAGTTGGCAAGTAAAAGAGAGCTTTCTTCATTATGCGTTCCTGCACACAAAGCTATTTTGTTTTCTGCACAATAAGTAATTGCCAAATCGTAATCTCGGTCTGTCGCGTTTTTATCTGGCTGTATGGGAGATTTATATCCTTTTGCACTTGCTCTTTCTCTCTCTTTTTCCATGTAAGCCCCTCTCACTAGTTTTACTCCTAAGTGATATCCTTTTTCATTGGCAATCTTATGAAAGTTTTTTAATGCATCCAATCTATCCCATCTATAAAGTTGCAAAGTGTTGTATACAATAGCTCTTTCTTTGTTGTATTTCACCATCATTTCTTCTGCAATTCTATCTATCGTTTCTTGAATCCAAGTTTCTTCTGCATCTATAAAAATGGGAGTATCTGCCTTGTGAGCAGCTTTACACAATCTATCTACTCTTGCATAGGCAGCATCATATTCTGCAGAGTTTACTGGTAATTCTGTATTATATTTTTCTAATAAACTAAGAGCTGCTACTCCTGATACTTTAAATACTACAAACGGAATTTCTTTTGCTCCAGAAGCTAATTTTATACCTCTCTCTAGTTCTTGGCAACAAGCTTCTAGTTCTGCTTCATTGGCTTTCGCCTCTACCGAATAGTCCAGAATAGTCCCTATTCCGTATTCATCCAGTTTATTAATCACTGTTTTACATTCCTCTACATTTTCACCTCCGCAAAATTGTTTGAAAATTGTTTTTTTTATGATTCCCGTAATTGGCAATTTTACAGCTAATGCAAAATTGGTTGCCCATTTACCAAATACAATTAATTGGTTATTTCCTATTAATTTAAATAACCTGTGAGCCCATTTCAGCTCAGAGTTTGATTTGCCCGAAAAGGCAACTTCAGTATTATCAAAAGAAAGCATATGCGATAAATTGTTACAACTTTGTTTTTGCTCTACCCTACTTACCTTGGCAGAATCATTGCCAAATGTACCATTTTTATTCTTTATATTTTATACCGATTTTAAAATATTATCGAAACAAAAAGGCATAAAAAAACCGTCTTGAATTAGCCTCAAGACGGTTTTTAAAATCTTT
>CAXIAX010000050.1:0-18760 GCA_964021785.1 uncultured Flavobacteriales bacterium | reverse complement strand
TTTTTGAGTGAATTGATTTGGAGAGAATTTTTTACTCAAATATTATTTCATTTCCCAAAAGTGGTTACCAATAATTTCCGTGCAAAATATGACGGAATAAAATGGCGAAATAACGAGCAAGAGTTTGAAAAATGGTGCAATGGAAATACCGGTTACCCAATGGTAGATGCAGGAATGCGCCAACTAAATAAAACAGGCTACATGCACAACCGTGTGAGAATGGTTACAGCTAGTTTTTTGGTAAAACATTTACTGATAGACTGGAAATGGGGAGAAGCTTATTTTGCTCAAAAATTATTGGATTACGAATTGGCTTCTAACAATGGAAACTGGCAATGGTCGGCAGGAACTGGTTGTGATGCTGCTCCTTATTTCAGGATTTTTAACCCGATAGAACAATTAAAAAAATTCGACAAAAATCAAGTGTATATCAAACAATGGATTCCCGAATTACTATCTGGTACCTATGCAATGCCTATGGTAGAGCACAAAATGGCTAGAGTAAGAGCTTTGGATGCTTACAAAGAAGGAATTGAGAACAATTAGAATGGTAGAAAGCCACTTCTCTATATTTATTTAAACTCGTTATCGTTCGTTTCAAATCCTAACGAAATGACACGAGAACTGTTTGAAATTAAAATATATCTATAATATATAATTGATTTTGTTGGTAATTACCAACATTAATAGTTGAAAAATAACCTTTTGTTGGTTTTTACCTACACAAAAAAACACTATCTTCTCATAAAATTCACTATATTAGTGTTAGGAAATACTTACATTAAAACCTCCTTAACAACTTAAAGATGGGAAAAACCAACACAAACTGGGTTTCTATGAGCGATAACGCTATTGTTGCTTCTATCGGGGAATTTTTGAAACATCAAAGACTTAACCAGAACAAAACACAAGCTAAAGTAGCTGAAGATGCCGGAGTAAATAGATGGACAATTAGCCAAATAGAAAATGGTGAAGCCATTTCTTTGACTTCTTTAATTCAGATATTAAGAGCTCTTAACGCATTGCATGTGTTGAATAATTTTGAAATAGAAAATCAAATTAGCCCTCTTGAATTAGCTAAACTTGAAAAGAAAAAAAGACAAAGAGCAAGCAAAGACAATAACACAAATACCCCAAGCGAATGGTAACTCTTACTACTGCATTTATAAAAATATGGGGACAGACTGTTGGAGCCGTAGCGTGGGATGAAGATAAAGGTGTAGCAAGTTTCGAATTTGAACCAAAATTCAAAGAATTGGGAATAGACCTATCCCCTATTAAAATTCCTATCGCCTCTAATCAAAAAATATTCTCCTTTCCCGAATTAAGAGTAAACCGAAATAGCAATTTTGATACTTTTAAGGGATTACCTGGACTCTTAGCAGATGTATTGCCAGACAAGTACGGAAATCAATTAATAAATAGCTGGTTAGCTCAAAACGGAAGGCCAGAGAATAGTATGAATCCTATCGAATTATTGTGTTTTATTGGAACAAGAGGAATGGGTGCTTTGGAATTTGAACCCACAAAGTTTAGACCTGTTAAGAATACTTTTGAAGTAGAAATAAACAGTTTGATTGAGATTGCTCACAAAATGCTTCATAAAAGAGAAAATTTTGAAACCGACCTAAAAGAGAATGAGGAACAAGCCATGCTTGACATATTGAAGATTGGAACCTCAGCAGGTGGAGCAAGACCCAAAGCAATTATAGCCTACAACAAAAAAACAGGCCAAGTGAGATCTGGACAAACCAATGCCCCAAAAGGGTACGAACATTGGATGATAAAATTGGATGGCGTGAGTGATGTGCAGTTTGGGGAAAGCAAAGGCTATGGACGAATAGAAATGGCTTATTACCTAATGGCAACAGCCTGCGGTATAAATATGATGGAAGCCCAATTACTAGAAGAAAACGGAAGGGCTCATTTTATGACCAAACGATTTGATAGAGAAAATGGTTCTCAGAAACATCATATCCAAACGTTTTGCGCTATGCAACATTTCGATTTTAATGAAGTGACGAGCTTTAGTTACGAGCAATTGTTTCAGACCATGCGAATTTTGAGATTGCCTTACCCACAAGCCGAACAAATGTACCGAAGAATGGTATTTAATGTGATTGCACGAAACTGTGACGATCACACCAAGAATTTTGCTTTTAGACTAAAGCAAGGCGAACAATGGGAAATTTCTCCTGCTTATGATATTTGCCATGCTTATCGCCCTGATAGTATTTGGGTAAGCCAACATGCATTGAGCATTGGTGGAAAAAGAAAAGACTTTACCAGGCAAGATTTATTAGATTTTGCCAAAGCAATGAACATCAAAAAAGCCGAAAAAATTGTAGATGAAATTAACTCTGTGGTTCAGGACTGGAAAACCTATGCCGACAAAGTAAATGTGAATCCAGAATTAAGAGATTCTATAAAAGGAACTTTATTGAATTTAAAATAATTGATTTACAACCAACTTCCTTCAATTGGTGTTTCCCAGCTCGATAAAAACTCTTCTTTCGTTTTTATCATTCCATTATAGAAATTAGAAGTCTTAGAAACTTCTCCATTTGCTATTTTAGCTCTTAACTGAGTAAAAGGTAAAGTAGCTATAGTTCCGTTCGCGTTATACGCAATAAGCATTCTATCCATAAGGGTAGCGCTAATAATTTGCTCCAATTCTTTGATAAACTTTACAGAACTATCTTGAGCTCTTCCGCACATAGTATCACCTTCAGTATCGGCAAATATGGCTATAAACCTATTGTGCAATACTTGTATGTTTCCTTTCACTCTTTTTCCATGAGAATCCCACTGCGACAAAAACACATCTCCATATTTTTCAATATCTGCCAATTGTTCGTTAGTGAACTCTGCATTACTTGTATACACCCAAGCTTTAGCATCTGGTGCAATTGTTTCAAAACTTGTTCCTAATTGTATGTTTGTTTCTGTCATTTTGCTCTTTTTTTTATTGTTCCCATATTCCATCTGTCCTCCTGTTCCGATAGCTATCGGAATTAGTTCAGAATTTCACTATGAATAGTTCCTGTATAATTTGGTAACATTTCAATGAATAAAGATCCTGAATCAAGTTCGGGATGACACTGAAAAAATATAAATAGTAATATTACAAATCTTGCGCTTGAGCAATTAGCTCTGCAATATCCATTACATGAACAGAATCTCCTTTGTTTGCCAGTTTAACGCCATCTGTCATCATTGTATTGCAAAAAGGACAACCAGTTGCAATAATATCTGGATTTAACTCCATTGCATCTTCTGTACGTTCTACGTTTACCTCCTTATCTCCAGGTTCTGCTTCTTTAAACATTTGTGCTCCTCCTGCGCCACAACACAATCCTTTGGTTTTGCATCTTTTCATTTCTACCAATTCAGCATCTAGTGTTTCTAGTACTTTTCTTGGTGCTTCATACACATCATTGGCTCTTCCTAGGTAACAAGGATCGTGAAAAGTAATTTTCTTTCCTTTGAATGGTTTCCCATCTTCAATTCTCAATTTACCTGAGTCTATTAATTCTTGAATTAACTGAGTGTGGTGAATTACTTCGTAGTTCCCACCTAGCTCTGGATATTCGTTTTTTAATGTATTAAAACAATGAGGGCAACCTGTTACAATTCTTCTCACTTTGTATTCATTCATTATCTGAATGTTTTGCATTGCCTGCATTTGAAACAAAAATTCATTTCCTGCTCTTTTTGCTGGATCACCTGTACAAGATTCCTCCGCACCAAGAACTGCAAATTTCATATCTACTTTGTTCAATATTTTTACAATCGCTTTGGTGATTTTCTTTGCTCTATCGTCAAAACTCCCTGCGCATCCTACCCAAAATAATAAATCAGGTGCTTCTCCTTTGGCAAGGTACTCTGCCATTGTATGTACTTTTATTCCACTCATAATTTTATGACTTAAAAACTTGTATTTTTTCGTTCGAATCTATTAAATCCGTAAATTTTCCTTCAAATCGGGTTGCTCTCACAATGTGATTATCTACCCAATGGTAATTTCCTCCTCTTGGTTTACCAAATAGTATTCCGTGATAATTGAAACCGTGTTTTTTCAACCAATATTCTGTATCTTCTCTATGCTCTTCTAATCTTGATGTAAAGAATGTAATAATGTGTCCCTGTGCATACCATTTATTAAGAGTTGCCAATGCATCTGGATAAACCTCAGCAGTTCGCATTCTTTCTGGCTCTTCGTTTGGGATATCATCACAAATAGTTCCGTCTATATCAATCATGTAATTCTTTACCTCTTCAGGCAATACAGGACTAATATGCTTGCCGTCTACTATTTTATCTATCAGTTTCATCTTTGTTATTTACTTCCCTCCTTGAGGAGGGATTTACATTATCTATTTTAAGCCAAAAACTTAATCTTCATCTTTCCATTTCAACCTATCGGCTGCTGGGAATTGCCATACAGCTCCATTATTCTCTATGTTACTAAACATCCCTGTAAGTTCTGTTGGTGCTTTAGATTCTTCCATTACTAAGTATCTTCTTAAATCTACGATAATAGCAAGTGGATCAATATTCACAGGACAAGCATCTGTACAAGCATTACAAGTAGTACAAGCCCATAATTCTTCTGGAGAAATATAATCGTGTATTAATGTTTTCTCGTCTATAGCATCCTTACCATTCTTTCTTTTGTAGTCTCCAAGTTCCACCATTCTATCTCTGGTGTCCATCATTATCTTTCTTGGCGAAAGTAATTTTCCTGTTTGGTTTGCAGGACAGTTATCTGTACATCTACCACACTCTGTACAAGTGTAGGCTTGCAATAAACTATTCCAAGGTAAATCGGTTACGTCTTTCACTCCAAAAGTTTGTGGTTCTCCCACTGGCTCGGCAGGTGCAGCATAAGGATCTGCTTCTGGGTCAAACATCATTTTCACTTCGTTCGTTACAGCTTCCATGTTAGAGAATCTTCCTTTTGCTTCTAGGTTAGAATACCAAACATTAGGAAATGCTAAGAAAATATGAAAGTGCTTAGAGTATGGAAGGTAATTCATAAATACCAAAACCATAGTTAAGTGTCCCCACCATCCTATTCTTTCTAATAAATGAAGAGTTCCTGTTTCCATTCCTCCAAAAATCATTGGTCCATACCATTGACTCATAGCAAAACCATAACTCCCTTTTCCTTCTGCAAGGTGAGCAGCTTCATCAGCTCCATTCATTGTAAAAATACAAATCACCAATAGGAATTCTAAATACAAAATGATGTTTCCATCTAGCTTTGGCCATCCCGTCATTTCACTTTTTTGAAAACGAGGGATTTTTAATAGGTTTCTTCTTGCCAAGAATGCAAAGGTTGCAACTAAGGCTAAGACAGACAATACTTCTATGATAGAAATAACTAGGGTATATAATCCTCCTAAAGCAGGATAAAAGATTCTATGACTTCCCGAGATTCCATCTATAATGATTTCTATTAGTTCTATTTGCGTAAGCAAAAATGCTACATAAATAAACATGTGTAACATGGCAGGTACAGGACGAGCAAACATTTTCTTTTGACCTAAAGCGACCAAAGTCATTGTTTTCCATCTCTCTCCTTTCTTGTCGTTAATTTTCTTGGCTCTCCCAAGGTTTATATTAGCTATTACTTTCTTTACATTGAACCCAAAGAATGCCATGGCTCCAAAAAATAATACTATAAAAATGATGCTTCCAATTCCCATAAATAGTTGTGTGGTTTTATTGGAATAAAGATAGAAACTGTTTTAGTTTATTACAAGGATTAGATTGAGATATTCAACTACGGATAGCTTTACATCCCCTTATTAATAATGATAACAAATAAAAAAGCCTCTTTTGAAACTATCAAAAGAGGCTTACAATTGCTTTATTAAAATCTTATTATTCCTTTTCGTCTAAAATTTCATGTAATTTTTTCTCGTCTGTTGCATCTAGTTTCACTCCTTTGTCTTTCCCCCCAAATACTGCAAACTGCAAGTAACGTTTAGGATGTTCTTTGATGTTATTTACCAATCTTTCAGTTTCTTCTAGCATAGAATTTACATTCTTTACCAATTCATCACTGTATATTAATTGATGAGCAGAACCTGTTCCATTATTAATCTCATCCATGATTTTGGTAACTCCTGCTAAAGCGGCTTTTGCTTCGGCAACCGTTCCGGCCATATCTACTCCTTTCAATGTGTCAGAGATTTCTGAAAAATTATTGATTAGGTTCGTTACTTTTTCATTACTATTTTTTAAGTTTTCTGTAATAGAAGCAACACTTGCTAAGGTAGATTGAATATCTTTAGTACTTGCTTTTACAATCTTATCTACATCATTAATGGTAGAGTTAAGCGTATTTACTGTGGACTTCATTGAGTTCATCATTATTCTCAAATTTGCTCCATCTTCACCAAGCACAGTATCAACACTAGCTAGTGACTTGTTTAGTCTAAGTAAAAGATTATTTACTTGCTTTTCTATTGGGTCAATTTTTTGTGTTGCCAATTCAGAAATTCCGTATTTAAACGCAGGGTTAATTGTATCTCCGTCCTCTAGTAATTTTGTATAATCTTTCCCTAGAATTATTTCTATAGTACTTGTTCCTAAAAAAGAAGAAGCTAACCTAGCCTTAGAATCTTGAGGAATTTTTAAATCTTTCTCATCTATACTCAGTTCTGTTATCAATCTATCTTGAGTTTCGTTCAAATCTACGTTCAAAACAACTCCTATTTGTTTCCCTCTAAATTTGATGATAGAACCAGGTACTAATTCTTGTACATTTCCATAACTCGTATAAAAAGTTCTATTGGTATTAAATATGTTTTTTCCTTTTAAGAAATCAATCCCAAATAGCAACAAGGCTATTGCCGATACTACTGTTAATCCAATTATAAATTCTTTTTTAAATTTCAAAATAAAGTGTTTTTATTGTTTAATTTTTGGCTAAATCAATTGCCTTTTGCAAATCTACTCTTTTTCCATCTACAAACCCCATTACAAATGCATCTTTGTAACCTTTGGCTTTGGCTGTTTTCAATGAATTCTTTATATCACTGTAAGAGCCCGTAGCTCCATAATAGTATCTGTAATATTTACCATCTTTCTTAAGCTCTACTCCTCTCAGTCCTTTAAAGTTATACGATTTAGGTTCAATCTTATTGGTAGAAGATGCCAATTGTATTTTAAAAACAACATTGCTATTATTACTAACAGGCGATTTTGTTTCTGATTTTACATCAGTCTTATCTTTTACAATTTCATTGTATATTTTATCTCTACTCGCTTTATATCTTTTAAAGGCATTGTAAATAGCTTGCGCCATTTTTTGCTGATTGGTCGATTTTTTCAAAAACGCATTATCAGTTGGGTTAGTAAGAAAACCTGTTTCTATTAACACACTAGGCATGGTTGTTTTGTACAACACAACAAACCCTGCTTGTTTTACTCCTCTATCTTTTCTTCCTATCTTTTTAAACTCTTTTTGTATTTGGCTAGCAAATGAAATACTTTGATTCAAATAAGCACTTAATTGCATAGTTCTCGCAATCAATCTTTCTGGCGTAATCTTTTGATATTTACTGTTAGAATTTTCTTCTAACTCTATCACTGCATTTTCACGTGCAGCAATTTCTTTTTGTTCTTTCGTTTTGTGTAATCCAAGAACATAAGTTTCTGTACCTATAGGAGAAGATCTTTCATTGGCATTGGCATGTACACAAATAAATAAATCGGCATTTTTAGAATTTGCAATCTTAGCTCTATTGTCTAGTGTTACAAACTTATCGGTTTTCCTTGTGTAAATTACTTTTACATCTTTATTTCCCGTTTCTATTAGTTTTCCAAGTTTCAAAGCAATGCTTAGTGCTATTGTTTTCTCTTTACTTCCTTTACCAGAACATCCATCATCATGACCTCCATGACCTGCATCTATCACTACAGTTTTAAACTTACTAAGTTGTGAGAAAGAATTAAATTGAAAAAAAACAACAAAACCCACAAGAAATAGGACGTTATAACGTTTGGTCATAAAACTTAGAGTAAATTGGTTCATTTTTTCTGAAAACATAGTTTTTAGTTTAACTTTGTATCGAGTAATTAACTTTGAATAAAACAAATTTAACATTATACATATCAAGAACATATTCATAAGGCTTATAGTTATTAGCGGTTTGTTGTTAATATTGTGTCTTCCGAAGCAAGGAATTAGCCAAAACGGAAACAAAACAGCCACAGATTCTTTAGCCAAGGATTCCACTGCGACAGACACTGTAGATATCCCTAGACTTTTAGATGAAACAATCAATTACAATGCCAAGGATTCCATAAGACTTAAAGTATTTGAACAAAAAGTATTTTTATATGGTAATGCTGTGGTAAAATTTGGTAAAATTGAATTGAAGGCGGGTTTCATAGAATACAATTTAAAAGATAAAAATGTAAAGGCATATCCAATATTAGACTCTGCAGGAAACCAAGTTCAGTTTCCAGAATTTACAGACGGGAACGAAACATTTACTTCTAAAATGATGGCTTATAATTTTGAAACAAAAAAAGCTTATGTAGAAGGCAGTAGATCTAAACAAGGTGGAGGGTTTATTCAATTTGACAAAATTAAAGTTTATCCAAATAAAGAAACTCATGGAAAACAAGGAAAATATACTACTTGTGAGTTAGAGCATCCTCATTATTACTTTAATATTTCTAAAGCGATTATTAAGCCAGACAATAAAATTATTGCAGGACCTCTTAATCTTTACATTGCAGATATCCCTACTCCAATTGCCTTGCCTTTTGGATTTTTTCCAAATCAAAAAAGAAAAGGTGCAGGAATTATTATTCCTACTTTTGATAATAATGTAAATTGGGGAGTTGGTTTTTTGAATGGAGGGTATTATGTGCCTATTGGTGATAAAGTAGATTTACAACTTACAGGAAGTATATATACTAAAGGAACTTGGGGATTAAGAACAATAACTAGATACAAGAATAGATATAAATATTCTGGAAATTTACAACTCTCTTATCAAAATAACCTAAGTGGAGATAAAGACTTACAGGAGCTAACAAATTACTCTAAAAGCAATACCTATTCCATTATATGGAACCACACCCAAGATATAAAAGCAAGACCAAATTCTAGCTTTAATGCTAATGTAAATTACAACAGTAGTGCAAGAAATGATATAAACCAAACTGGAGTTTCTGTTTTTGGTAACTCATATAGTTCTGCTATTTCTTACAGAAAAATCTTTCCTAATACTCCTTTTAGTGTGAATTTTAATGCTTCGCAAAACGGAACTTACAATCATTCTACTACATCAGGTGTGCAAAGTTACAACAACATCACCTTCAACTTGCCCGATATAAATTTTGCTATGAACAGAATTTATCCTTTAAAATCTGTGGATAATGAAAAGACTAGAGGTAAAAAATGGGCTAAACAAATTTCTAAAATTTACCTTACCTATAACACTCAGTTTAAGAACACGGTTAACTTTATTGATACTGCCATAAACACCAGTAATATTCTTTCCTTAGCGTCTCAAATGCAAAATGGATTTTATCACAGTGCGAGTACAGGAACTTCATTTAAAGTATTTAAACAAGCCGTAACAATTAATCCTTCTATTAATGCCAATGAAAGATGGTATTTACAAACTTTAGCTAAAACGTATGATGCAAGTTTAGATTCTGTTTTTGTTGACACCTTGAGAGGAATTAGAAATTGGGATAGAGCGTTCAATGCTAGTTTTAATGTGAGTGCCACAACAAAATTGTATGGTATGTATCAGTTTGCAGGATTTGCAAAAGGAAAAAAGAAGGCCTTGATAAGACATGTACTTACCCCTTCTCTTAATTTTTCTTACAACCCTAATTTCAGTACACTAACTGATTCTTTAATTCATAACAATACAGTAAAGATTAATCCTTATTCACCAAATGCTTTGGGGATTTTTGGTTACCCACCTGACTCAGAGTCTGGTCTTGTTACTTTATCTCTTGCAAACTCACTAGAAATGAAAATAAAAGCCAAAACCGATACAGGAATGGCTTATAAGAAAGTAAAACTGATAGACAACTTCACCTTAAGAACTAGCTATGATGTGCTAAAAGATGAGTTTCAAATGAGTAATATTACTGCATCTGGAAGAACTACATTATTCAAGTTATTTACAATTACAGGATCTATGAACTTTAGCCCATACTCTAAAGATACATCTGGATCGTTAATTAACTCATACCTATATACCGAGACAAAACAAATAGCTAGGTTAACCAATGGAAATATTGCAGTAGGATTTACTTTATCTCCTGACGTATTTAACAAGAAAAAAGAAGGAAACAATGCCAACAAAAACGGTAAAAAACCTGAAACAAAATCTGAATATGATATTCCTTGGACTGCTACATTTGCCTATAACCTAAACATGACTAAAACATGGAGCTCTTTTGCTAAAGAAGATTCCTCCCTTTATACTCAAACTGTAGGTGTGGGTGGTAATATAAACTTTACCGAAAATTGGAGATTAGGATTCAATGTAAACTACGACATTACTAACAGAGAACTTTCTTATTCTTCTATAGATGTATACAGAAATCTTCACTGTTGGGAAATGAGATTATCATGGATTCCTTTTGGTCCAAGACAAAGTTACAACTTTGGTATTAACGTTAAATCTTCTGTTTTACAAGATTTAAAATATGAGAAAAAATCTCAACCGAAAGAATTTAACTAAATTTGAATTCAATCTTACTAAAAAATAAAATTTTGCATAAAAAAATAACGCTCTTAATTTTCTCTCTTTTTCTATTAATAAATACTGGTATAGCCCAAGAGTCTAACCCTCTTGACGTAAAAAAATGGACCGTAAGAAGTATCGTTTTTACTCAGCCCTATACTTTTGAAAGAAAAAATCCTTTGCCGAGCTTCTTTACAGGAATTGGTGGAAAACTAAACTATGAAAGAATATCTTACCGAGCTTCTTTCGAGCATATTAATTATATCAATGAATTAGAATCTAGGTTTCAGAAAGGATATATTAAAGAAAACACACTGAGACTTGGTGCTGAATACAAAATGAAATACTACGAAATTATTAATCTTAATTTCTTTTTAGATGCAAGCATAACTAAACTTAATCAAGAAGCTACAGCCTTTAACCTAGACAGCAACATAAATATACTAGAAAACTATGACGGCTATGGTGTTGGGGCAATTTTTGGCATTGGTTTTGATTACTTTGTTACACCTAACTTCTCTTTGTCTTTAGAAACAAGAATGGATTTAATTAATATCTCTGGAGATTACAGCAAAGTAGATTACATTAATAAATACACAGTAAATTATGTAGCTACCAACAATAAATTAAACCTTAACTTGTTAGGTAACTTTAGTATCAACTATCACTTTTAATACATTATAATGAATAAATTAATCTCATTAACGCTTTTGTTCTTTATTACTTTGTCCTCTTGTCAATCTACGGCACAAAGTTCTCTTTACGATTCTAAAAACAAAAAAGCCATAGACTTATATAAAAAAGGATACAATGAATTTAGAAGTAGTTATGGAGATGACGACAAACTAAATAAAGCCGAAAATTATATAAATAAAGCTATAAAAAAAGATCCTCAGTTTGTTACTGCCTATATGCTTATGGCAGAAATTCAAGTACAAAAACAAGACTTAAATAAAGCCATAGAATATAAGGAACAAGCTTTATCCATCAATCCTGAATATTCTAAAAATGAATATTATTATTTGGCTCAATGGCAAATGAGAGCAGGACAATACGATAAATGCAAAATTAATGCAACTCGTTTTTTAACTTATAAAAACACAAACGAAACGTTTCAATACAACAGTAAGCAATATATAAAAAATTGTGAATTTGCGAAAAATGCCCTTAAAAACCCAGTAGACTTTAACCCTACCAACTTGGGAGAATCGATAAACTCTGAAGACCCAGAATACTTCCCTACCCTAACCGGAGATGGAAAAACGATTCTTTTTACTCGTGTTGTGAGAGACGACAATGCTGTAATGAGAGGAAGAAAACAAGAAGATTTATATGTATCAAAATCAAATGGTTTAGAAGATTGGGAAGTATCAGAAAAGTTTAGCTCTCAAATCAATTCATTTTATAACGAAGGTGCGCCTACAATAACTGCAGACGGAAATTTTGTGATTTTCACTTCTTGTGGGAGCGAAGGAAACTATGGAGATGGACGAACAGGAAAAGGGAGTTGTGATTTGTTTTACGCAAGAAAATTGGGTAACAAATGGTCTAAACCAAAAAACTTAGGAGCTCCAATAAATACAAGACATTGGGAGTCTCAGCCTTGTTTCTCTGCAGATGGTAAAACCTTATATTTTTTAAGAGCAATCATATCTAAAAGAGGAAGACATAACCCTGGAGTTCAAGATATTTATGTTACCAAATTATCAGACGAAGGTTATTGGTCTACACCCGAAAAATTATCAAACACAATAAACACACCAGGCAGAGAAGAATCTGTATTTATTCACCCTGATGGTCAAACTTTATATTTTGGATCTGATGGTCACACAGGAATGGGTGGAATGGATTTATACCTATCTAGGTTGCAACCAAACGGAGAATGGGGAACACCAGAAAACTTAGGTTACCCTATTAATACAAGTGGAAATGAAAATAGTATTATCGTATCTCCAAATGGTCAATTGGCTTACTTCGCCTCTGACCGTGAGGGAGGAATGGGAAGTTTAGATATTTATTCATTTGAACTACCAGAAAATGCTAAACCTGTTTTTACTACCTACATGCAAGGAAAAGTATTTGATAGCGAAACGAAGAAAATGCTTGGAGCCACTTTCGAAATTATAGACTTGAAAACAAAAAAGACTTTACTAAAGTCAGAATCAGACAGATTAACTGGTGAGTTTTTAGTGAATATCCCAACCAACAAAGATTTAGCGATTAATGTGTCCAAAAACGGATACATCTTCTTTTCTAAGAATTTCTCCTTTGGAAAATCTAAAGAACCTTTGTTATTGAATATCCCATTGGATAAAATAAAAATTAGCGACAAGCCATTTGTTCTAGAAAACATCTTTTTTGATGTAAATAAATACAACTTAAAATCAGAATCGAGAGTAGAATTAGATAAATTGTATCAGTTAATGAGAGACAATAGTACGTTAAAAATAGAGATTGGCGGACATACTGATAGTGATGGAGATGATGACAAAAACTTGGAGCTATCTAAGAAAAGAGCACAATCTGTAATGAACTATTTATTAATGAAAGGAATTCCTATCCCAAGATTAACTTACAAAGGATATGGAGAAACAATGCCAAGAGCAGAAAATGATACACCTGAAAACAAAGCATTGAACAGAAGAACAGAAGTAAAAATCATTGGAGTCATTGGAGATCTTGAATAAAATCATACTACATAGCGCAATACTTATCTCATGTTTTTCTTTGTATTCTTTACAAAAAAGCGAAAAAAGTACAGATGTCTTGTTTCAAAAAGAAAGTTCGAAACTCACTTTCGAAAAAGACATTAAATCAATTATGAATACCCATTGTGGAGGTGTTTTCTGTCACCACGGAAAACCTTCTGCTTGGACTCAGTACAAAGTGGTAAAATTATCGATAGAGAACGGTAGTTTTGCAAAACAAGTCATAGAAGACAAAACTATGCCTAAAAGAAAAGAATTACCTAAAAAAGACTACGAAACCATTAAAAAATGGCTGAAAGAAGGAGCTATTGAAAAATAAGCAAACTTTTCTATTTTTCTTCTACTTCCCTTATTACGAATAATTCTTAATAACCCCGCTCTAGAATTTCTTTTTACTTAAGATTACAGTATATTTGCTCCCTAATATCAATACCATAGATATGAAAGAAAAAAGAAAGAAAAATGAAGCTTTAAGATACCACAGTCACCCAAAACCAGGTAAGATTGAAGTTGTACCTACTACGAAATATAGTTCACAAAGAGATTTATCTTTGGCTTATTCGCCAGGAGTTGCAGAACCATGTTTGGCTATTGCAGAAAACAAAGATGACGTTTATAAATATACTGCTAAAGGAAATTTAGTAGCTGTAATCACAAACGGTACTGCCGTTTTGGGATTAGGAAACATAGGACCAGAAGCCTCTAAACCAGTAATGGAAGGAAAAGGATTATTGTTCAAGATATTTGCAGATATAGATGTGTTTGACATTGAAGTAGACACTGAAGACATTGATAAATTCGTAGAAACTGTAAAGAACATTGCCCCTACTTTTGGAGGAATAAACTTAGAAGATATTAAAGCGCCAGAAGCGTTTGAAATAGAAAGAAGACTAGTTGAAGAATTGGACATCCCTGTGATGCATGATGACCAACACGGTACAGCAATTATATCTACGGCAGCACTTAAAAATGCCATAGAAATTACTGGAAAGAAAATAGACAAAGTAAAAATTGTAGTGAATGGAGCTGGTGCAGCTGCTATCTCTTGTACAAGATTATACATGTCGCTTGGAGCCAAAAAGGAAAATATCCTTATGTGCGATAGTAAAGGTGTAATTCAAAAAAGTAGAGAAGGATTAACTTCTCAAAAGAAAGAATTTGCAACTGACCAAACTGATAAAGTAACACTTGAAGATGCAATGCAAGGTGCAGATGTATTTGTTGGTTTATCTAAAGGAAACATTGTAACGCCAGATATGTTACTAGCAATGGCAAAAGATCCTATTGTATTTGCAATGGCAAATCCTGAACCAGAAATAGATTACAAATTAGCCGTAGCTACTCGTGACGATATTATTATGGCTACAGGAAGATCTGATTTTCCTAACCAAGTTAATAACGTACTAGGTTTCCCTTTTATATTTAGAGGAGCTTTGGATGTGAGAGCAACAAAAATAAACGAAGCCATGAAAATGGCAGCCGTTCATGCCTTGGCAGATTTAGCTAAAGAATCAGTACCAGAGCAAGTAAACATTACTTATAACGAAGTAAATATTACGTTTGGTAAAGATTATATCATTCCAAAACCATTTGATAACAGATTAATATCTGTAGTACCTCCTGCTGTTGCAAAAGCAGCAATGGAAAGTGGGGTTGCTTTAGAACCAATTACAAATTGGGCTAAATACAAGCACGATTTAGAGGACAGATTAGGTACTGGAAACAAAATCATAAGATTACTTCACAACAGAGCAAAATCTAGCCCTAAAAGAGTTGTATTTGCCGAAGGAGATCACTTAGACATACTAAAAGCGGCACAAGTTGTGCATGACGAAGGAATGGCTATTCCTATTCTATTGGGAAACAAAGAAACAATAGAAGAATTGATGGCTGAGATTGGTTTTGATGCTGACATTGAAATCATTGATCCTTTATCTTATAAAGAGAGAAAAAGGAAAAGAGAATTTGCAGAGAAATATTGGGAGTTGAGACAAAGAAAAGGAGTTACTTTCTTTGATGCTGACAAACAAATGAGAGAAAGAAATTACTTTGCAGCCATGATGCTTAACGAAGGTCAAGCTGATGCATTTATTTCTGGGTACGCAAGAAAATACTCTACCGTACTAAGACCATTGATAGAGATAATACCAAAGGTAGAAGGAGTAGATAAAATATCATCTACCAATGTAATGCTTACAAAAAGAGGACCTATGTTCCTTTCTGATACTGCAATTGCACCAAACCCAACAGGAAAAGACATGGCTCTTATTGCCGAAATGACTGGAACTGTAGTAAAAATGTTTGGATTGAAACCTGCTATCGCAATGTTGTCTTATTCTAACTTTGGATCTGCAGATAACCATACTTCACGTAAAGTAAAAGAAGCAATAGAAATACTGCACGAAACTTGCCCAGATTTAATTATTGATGGTGAAATTCAAGCCGATTTTGCTTTGAACCCTGCTATGCTTAAAGAGAAATTTCCTTTCTCTAAATTAGTTGGTAAAAATGTGAATGCACTTATCTTCCCTAATTTAGATTCTGCCAACATTAACTACAAGTTATTGAAAGAACTAAACGATATGGACTCTATAGGTCCTGTTATCATGGGATTAACAAAACCTGCTCACATATTACAATTGGGAGCTAGTGTAGATGAAATAGTAAATATGGCAGCCTTGGCAGTAGTAGATGCTCAAAACAAAGAATCTATAGCTGAACAGGCTAAAGCCAAAAGCTAAAATAAGCTTACAAACCCTACATTCCTCCTACCTTGTGCAGGAATGAAAAATATAGCAATTAAGGGGCTTTTACATTGTAAAAAGCCCCTTAATTATTGTTTTATTGGCAAAAAAAACAAAAAGTTAACAAATTGGTTGAACAAAATTTATAGTTTTATTTATAAAAAAAATTATCTTTGTTCCACTTATAAAATTAATAGATGAATATAGACAAGACAAACCCTTGGCATAAAGTCAACATTGGAGACAACTCTCCAAACTTGGTAAACGGAATAATTGAGATTCCTAAGAACACAAGAGCCAAATACGAATTAGACAAAGAATCAGGATTATTATTGATGGATAGAGTAATATACTCTTCTATGTACTACCCTGCAAATTACGGTTTTATACCTCAAACATATTGTGATGATAAGGATCCTTTGGATATCTTAGTTCTTTCACAAATTGATATTGTACCTATGTGTATCGTTTCTGCCAAAGTTATTGGTGTAATGAGAATGATAGATGGTGGTGAAATGGATGACAAAATTATTGCGGTAGCTGAAAATGACATGAGTGTAAACCACATCAATGACATTAGCGAATTGCCAGAACATAGTTTGAAAGAATTGCGTAACTTCTTTGAAGATTACAAAAAACTTGAAAACAAAGAGGTTCAAGTTGAAGAATTTCAAGATGCTGAAACAGCTAAAGAAATCATCAAACAATCTGTATTAGATTACAAAGCATACATTGGTCAATAAATAGACTTAAATAATAGTAAAAAGCTCCAAATTCTTCTGAATTTGGAGCTTTTTTCGTTTAAACAGGTTTGTTTTATCCTAAATATGTAAAATATAATAGATTACACATTCTCCCAATATTCCTTTAAAATCTATACCTCAATTCAAAAAATACCTACCTCTATAATCCTTATATTTGAAGAACAATAATGGAGCGATTGAGAATGGAAGAAAGAATTGTACAAAAAATTTAAGTTAAAAAACTGAGACTTAATTAACACAATTAAATGAAAACACTAAGAGAACAGACTGATGCAAAAATTGAATTTGGAAGAAAGAACAACCCAGATTTTATGAAAGGTGTAGATGAAGTAATAAAACAAGAAAAAGCTTTCCAAAGAGGAGAAAATGCGCTTAAAATAGGAGAAAAAGCTCCTAGCTTTGAATTGCCAAACCAAGAAGGTAAATTGATAGCCATAGAAGATTTATTGAAAAATGGACCTGTGGTTGTTACATTTTATAGAGGAGACTGGTGCCCATATTGCAACTTACAACTTAGAGCCTTACAAGCCAAGCTGGACGAAATTCATGCGCTAAACGCTACCCTGGTTGCAATTAGCCCACAAGTACCTGATGAATCTTTGACGAAGAGCGAAATTAGCGAAATGGACTTTACTGTATTGTCAGACCAAGACGCAAAAGTTGCTGTGAAATATGGTGTTGCTTGGGAAGTACCCGAGTTTATGGCAGAACACATGCGTGTAGGCCGCAAACTAGACTTGGACAAAATAAATAATGGAAACGGAAATGTATTGCCTATTCCGGCTACTTTCATTTTAGGACAAGACGGAGTAGTAACTTGGAACTATGTAAACGTAGATTACAGAACTCGCTCAGAGCCAGATGAAATTATTGAAGCATTGAAAAAACTAGCTTAAACCGAATTGGAATCCTTTATTATAAGTAAAACATAGAATGAACAACATACAACATATTGAAAATGAGATTTCGGAATTAAGAAATCAATTGCAAAACCACAAGCTATATACCAACTTAAAAACTGTAGAAGACATTACCATTTTTATGGAGAACCATGTATTTGCTGTGTGGGATTTTATGTCTCTTCTAAAATCGCTACAACTGGAATTAACTCATGTACAAATTCCTTGGACTCCTTCTAAGAACCCTACTCTAGCGAGATTTATAAATGAGATTGTACACGGAGAAGAAAGTGACATCAATGAACTGGGAGAGCCAAAGAGTCATTTTGAAATGTACCTGGATGCAATGACACAAGCCAAAGCAAACACAGCTCAAATAAATGATTTTATTAGCCTTATTGAGTCGGGAAATGCTATCGATTATTCCTTGAATGAAATAAATATAGACCAAAGAGTAGCTGATTTTGTTAAGTTTTCTTTTTCTATTATTCACACAAACAAAGTGCACTTAGTTGCCTCTGCCTTTACTTTTGGACGCGAAGATGTAATTCCAGATATGTTTATTGAGATCTTAAAATCTGCCGACTCAGAAAACACCTCTTACAGCAAGCTAACGTATTACCTAGAAAGGCATATAGAACTAGATGGGGATGAACACGGCCCACTTTCACTAAAAATGATTAGCGAGCTCTGTGGTACCGACCAACAAAAATGGGACGAAACACTCTTTGTTGCCAAACAATCCCTTGAGAAAAGAATTGCTTTGTGGGATGCAATAAATGATATAATAACAAAAGAGAAAACAACAAACAAACTAGATTATAGCAAATAAGGCGATTCTTATTTCCTACAAACAATCATTACTTAGTTGCGAAAGCTCCAAATTCAAAAGAATTTGGAGCTTTTTTT
>CAXIAX010000049.1:0-19785 GCA_964021785.1 uncultured Flavobacteriales bacterium | reverse complement strand
GCTAACAATGGAATATAGTTAACAGTTAACTATATATCCACTATATGTTTTTTTTATTTTCTAAAGATAAAAATTTAGTTGGATATTTATTGAGATTAAAAGCATAATATTGAAATGTTTACGAATTTTGTGACTTAGTTTTTTATAAAATAATAATTTTATTGTGGAAGTTTGTAAAACGTAGAATTATACGTATAATATACGTTTACATTCGGTTGTGTAAATGTGTTTTCTCATTTATGGGTTTTTGGTAAAAAAAATAGAAGCTATTAGTTTTGTGATAGAATAATCTTGTTGTGTCATTCATTTGATTTATTCTTCCCAAATTATTAGGTCAAGCTGTTTTAAGATTCCTTTCTTCAAAGGAATGACAAGGAAAAGAGATTTATCAAAAACTCTTAATAAAATTACTCTCAACTAAAATCATTTTTTCGTACTTTTAAGGTTCAAATCACGACCACTTTATGTACTTAATATTCGATACTGAAACCACTGGATTACCCAAGAACTTCAATGCGCCTGTAACCGACAGTGACAACTGGCCTAGGTGTATACAGTTGGCATGGCAAGTGCACAATGACATGGGTGAATTGGTAGAGGTAAAGAACTTTATCATCAAGCCCGAAGGATTTGATATTCCGTTTAATGCAACAAAAATTCACGGGATAAGTACCGAGAGAGCCATTAAACAGGGGCAAGACTTAAAATTTGTACTCGAAGAATTTAATAAATCACTTGAGCAAGTAGATTTTGTAATTGGACACAATGTAAATTTCGATATCAATATTGTAGGAGCCGAATTCCACAGAATTCAGGAAGAAACAAAATTGATGGAAATGGGTAAATTGGATTCTTGTTCGGAGAAAACAGCAACTTTATGTCAAATTCCTGGAGGAAGAGGAGGGAAATTTAAATTGCCTCAGCTACAAGAATTACACAGGTTTTTATTTAACGAAGAATTTGCCGAAGCTCACAATGCATCTGCAGATGTGGAAGCAACAACAAGGTGTTTTCTTGAATTGATAAGAAGAAAGCAGTTTACTCATTTAGAATTAGGAGTAGATAAAGATTATTTCATCAGGTTTCAGGAAAAGAATCCCAATCCTATTGAATTAATTGGGCTTAATATTGAACCTTACGGAGTAGAAGAAGAACTGGTAGAGGAAGAGGAGGTAGTAGTGGTAGATGAAAGTGGGGCCAATATTGATTTGAGTTCTGTTCAGTATTCTCACCTCCACAATCATACTCAGTTTAGTATACTTCAGTCTACTTCCGATATTAATGCTTTGGTACAAGCTGCAGTAAAAGATAAAATGCCAAGTGTTGCCATAACTGATACGGCAAATATGATGGGTGCATTTCACTTTGTGAGAGCAGTAGCTAATCACAATAAAGGAGTAAAAGCAAGGAATGAAGAGCAAGAATTAAAATCAAAACTTGAACAAGAATTAAAACCAATTGTAGGGTGTGAATTTAATGTATGTAAAGATCATACGGATAAATCGGTAAAAGATAACGGAGCATTTGTAGTGTTTTTGGCAAAGAACAAAAACGGATACCACAACATGGCAAAGTTGAGTTCTATCTCCAACATTGATGGATTTTATTACGTTCCTAGGATTGATAAAAAGTTAATTGCCCAATACAAAGAAGATTTAATAGTACTCTCGGGAGGTGTGAGAGGAGAATTGGCCAATTTAATTCTTAACGTAGGAGAAAAACAAGCCGAGGAGGCTTTGATTTGGTGGAAAGAAACTTTTGGAGAAGATTTTTACATTGAATTAGTAAGGCATGGCGAAGAAGATGAGAAATATGCCAATGGTATTCTTATCAAATTGGCAAGAAAGCACAATGTAAAACTAGTTGCAGCCAACAATACTTTTTACATCAATAAAGAACAAGCAGAAGCACATGATGTATTGCTTTGTATTAGAGATGCTGAGAAAAAATCTACACCTATAGGGAAAGGAAGAGGATTTAGATTTGGAATGCCAAATGATGAATTCTATTTTAAGTCTCAAGCACAAATGAAGGAAATCTTTAAAGATATTCCTGAGGCAATCTTACATACACAAGAAATTGTAGATAAAATTGAGCCTTTTGTGTTGGCAAGAGATGTATTGCTTCCAAAATTTGATTTCCCTAAAGAATTTGAAGATCCACAAGATTTAGTAGATGGAGGAAATAGAGGAGAAAACAATTACTTAAGGCATATAACTTACGAAGGAGCAAAAAGACGCTACGGAGAAGAGTTGACTGACGAGCAAATAGAAAGACTAGATTTTGAGCTAGATACAATTAAAATGACAGGGTATCCTGGTTATTTCTTGATTGTTCAGGATTTTATTCAAGCAGCCAGAGACATGGGAGTTTCGGTAGGTCCGGGGAGGGGTTCGGCAGCAGGATCGGTGGTTGCTTATTGTCTTAAGATTACCAATATTGATCCCCTAAAATATAACCTACTTTTTGAGCGTTTTCTGAATCCAGATAGAGTCTCAATGCCCGATATTGATATTGATTTTGATGATGAAGGAAGAGGAAGAGTAATTGATTGGGTAATAGAAAAATATGGAGCTCAGCAAGTGGCGCAAATAATCACTTACGGAACAATGGCTGCAAAGTCATCCATAAAAGATACTTCTAGAGCTTTGGATTTACCATTGAGTGAATCTACCAGATTGGCCAATTTAGTTCCCAATACCAAATTGAGTAAAATATTTGGAGGGACAGAGGCCGAAATGGCTAAAAAGATTGGAAGAAGCGAAGATGTTGCCATGGCAATGGAACTGAGAGGGATCATTGATCAAAACACCTTAGAAGGAGAGGTTCTTCAGAAAGCAAGAATACTTGAAGGCTCAGTAAGAAATACGGGAACCCATGCCTGTGGGGTGATTATTACTCCGGGAGATATTACGAATTATGTTCCTGTGGCAACAGCCAAAGACTCGGATATGTACGTAACCCAGTTTGATAACTCTGTAGTGGAGGATGCTGGATTGCTTAAGATGGATTTCTTGGGGCTAAAAACTTTGTCCCTGATAAAAGATACGGTAAAGATAGTAAAGAGCATTCACGGAGTTGAGCTGGATCCAGAGGCATTTGATTTGGAAGATGTGAAAACTTACGAGCTTTTTCAAAGGGGGGAAACTGTAGGGGTTTTTCAGTATGAATCACCCGGAATGCAAAAGCATTTGAAAGCATTGAAACCAACAGTTTTTGATGATTTGATTGCCATGAATGCATTATATCGTCCTGGTCCTATGGAGTATATTCCTAGTTTTATTAAAAGAAAACATGGGGATGAAGAAATTGTATATGACATAGAAGCTAGTTCCGAGTATTTGGCAGAAACTTATGGAATTACGGTTTACCAAGAGCAAGTGATGCTGTTGTCTCAAAAACTGGCAAACTTTACCAAAGGTGAGGCAGATGTTTTGAGGAAAGCAATGGGGAAAAAGATTTTGTCAATGTTGGCACAGTTGAAACCTAAATTTATTGCTGGAGGAACCGCCAATGGACATGCGGAAGACAAACTGAACAAAATATGGAAAGATTGGGAGGCATTTGCAGCCTATGCTTTTAATAAATCTCACTCTACTTGTTATGCTTGGATTGCTTTTCAAACGGCTTACCTTAAGGCGCATTATCCTGCAGAATACATGGCCTCTGTGCTTTCTAATAACATGAACGACATTAAATCGGTTTCTTTCTTTATGGAAGAATGTCAGAGAATGGGGATTGAGGTTTTGGGGCCAGATGTAAACGAATCGTATTATAAATTTGCGGTAAACGAACAAGGCGCAATTCGCTTTGGGATGGGAGCTGTGAAAGGAGTAGGGGAAGGAGCCGTAGAATCTATCATTCAAACAAGAAAGACAGAAGGTAAGTTTACTTCAATTTTTGATATGACCTCAAAAATTGATTTAAGAGCAGCTAACAAAAGAGCGTTAGAGTCTCTAGCAATATCAGGAGGATTTGATTCCTTTGGAGATATTCATAGAGCTCAATACGTAACGCCAGATGCAAATGGAAGAACCGTGATAGAAACGGCAGTAAAATATGGAAATGCAATTACTGAGAGCAAAAACAGTAACCAACAATCTATGTTTGGAGGAGATGAGGATGGAGCAGACATTCCAGAACCATTAATTCCGCCTTGCGAAGAATGGGGAAGTATTGCTACCTTAAATAAAGAAAGAGAGTTGGTTGGGATATTTATTTCGGGTCATCCTCTAGATGATTTTAAGTTCGAAATAAACAATTTTTGTAGTGGAAAGGTAGAGATGCTTAATAATATGGCGGCACACGTAGGAAAAGATCTTTCTATAGCTTGTATTATTAATGATGTAGAACACAGGGTGGCAAAGAATGGAAACCCTTTTGGGATATTCAACCTAGAAGATTATGATGGTACCTACAGGATGTTTATGTTTAAAGAAGAATATTTGAAATTTAAACACTACTTGGTAAATGGAAACTTTATTCATGTGAGAGGAAGAATTAATGAAAAAAGATGGGGAGATAATGCACCTGTTTTTAATATCAACTCAATGGAGTTACTATCTGAGATTAGAGATAAGCTTAGTAAATCTATTACCTTAACAATACCGATAAGAAAAGTATCGAATGAGTTTGTAGATACTTTGGCAGATTTGATGGAGGAGGAAGTAGAAGGAGAAAAAGGTAATTGTAAGCTAAAAGTAATAGTAACGGACGAGGAAAAAACAGAGATTAATTTGTTCTCAAGAAAGATTAAAGTAAAGATTACAAATAATTTTTTGAGAGAAATTGACGAGTTGGAAGGAGTGAGGTATAAATTGAATTAAGAGGATAAAACGAATTTTGTAAGAAATAAATAAATTAAACGACTTATATTTGTGTCAAGATGACATAGAAAATAGTTTGGTACTTTTTTTGAAGTATTAGAATTAATAAAAAAACAATAACATTATAAAACATATAAAAAATGGCATTAGAATTAACAGCAGCAAACTTTGAAGATACAATTAACTCAGGAAAACCAGTAATGGTTGATTTTTGGGCACAATGGTGTGGACCTTGTAGAATGGTAGGACCATTAGTTGAAGAATTATCTGATGAGTATACAGAAACTGCATTAGTTGGAAAAGTAGATGTAGATACAAACCAAGATATAGCTGCTAAATACGGAGTAAGAAACATTCCTACAATCTTGTTCTTTAAGAATGGAGAAGTAGTAGATAAATCTGTTGGAGCTGTACCAAAAGCGCAATTGGCAGAAAAATTGAACGCTTTAGTTTAATAGAGTTTATATAAATAAATTTAAAGAGGGAACATGAAATTCATGTTCCCTCTTTTTTTTTGTGCAAAAAAAAAGAGTTGTAAATCATTTACTGTGTTGCGTTTGGAGGAGTAATTATATCAATATGATAAAAATCATTAAAAATAATTCAACTCTATTTTTATTTATTCTAAATAAGGATTACATTTGTTCCATCAATTGATGGAATTACTAATAAACTAAAACCAAAGAAAAACTTACCTATGAAAAAAATGATTATTGCAATAACTGCAACAACAATAATGATGGCTTCTTGTAAAAAAGAAGAGGCAGATACAGTAGACACAACAACTACTAGTATTGTATTGCCAAGTACTTATAATTTTGATAATGTTAGCTATAACGGACAAACTTCAAGATTGGATATGTTGGCAGAGATGACTGCAGAGTTGAAAAAAGCAAATGCCGGAACACAAGTTGATTCAGCTTTGTTGGCAGATATGTTTTCTAATACAGGTAGTCCATTTTCTGATGCAAGTCTTAATTCTTCAGGAAAACAATTGAAAAACAAAACATATTCAAGTGTAGGTGCCTTTAATACAGATTACTTTGAATACTTGATGAAAAGACAAGGAGATATTAGTCAGTATGCAGGAAACACATGGAGTGCAGGAAATGCAGGAGTTGCAACAAGCGGAACTAGTTCTTATTTCTTTGATGAAAATGGAGTAGAGTATACTCAATTGATAGAAAAGGGATTGATGGGAGCTGTATTTTATTACAATATTGCTGAGGTTTACACAAGATCGGCAAAAATTGGAGCAGCAGTAGATAATACAACTGTAACGCCAGGAGAAGGAACAGATATGGAACATCACTGGGATGAAGCTTTTGGTTATTTTGGAGCACCAATAGATTTTTCTTCAACAAATACAGCAGATGCTAGATACCATGCAAAATACTCTTCAAAGGGACAAGCTGTAGGACTAAAAACTACTGATAAAGTAATGGAGCAATTCATAAAAGGTAGATACGGAATTACAAATAAAAATTACGATTACAGAGATCAAGCGGCTAGCCAAGTAAGAGCAGAGTACGAAATGATTTTGGTTACAACTGCTATTCATTATTTGAATTCAGCTAAAGCAAACTTTGCAGATGATGCATTAAGAAATCACGCTTTATCAGAATCTTATGCATTTGTATTCTCATTGGCTTACAATTCAGATAAATTAATTTCTAATGCAGATCTTGATTTGGTGAAGAGTTATTACGAAGTAACAGCTGGGCCAACAACTATCCCAAGTTTTCTTGCAATAACTGTTGCCGATATTAATGCAGCAATAGATAAACTAAGTACAGTGTATAGTTTAGATGCAGTAAAATCTTCTTTATAATATAAATTCAGACTATTTTTGGGGGAAGAAAAGTAAATTCTTCTCCCATTTATTTAATATTTTTTGACCAATGAAAAGTACCAAAATAATCTTTTTTTTAAGTGTTAGTTTATCCGTGTTGTCTTGCAAAAAAGACAAAGAAGAGGTAACCGAAGAGTTCAACAAAAAAGAAATGTTAACTAATTATGGAAACAATATTATTGTTCCTGCTTATGAAGAATTGGAACTTGCTATTTCCAATTTAGAAAATGCAGTCTCCAATTTTGTTTCTGTTTCCAATTCGGCAAACCTACAAACTTTAAGAAATAATTATTTGACTGCATACCTACAATGGCAAAATTGTAGTTTTATGGAGTTTGGTCCTTCAGAAAATTACACGCTAAAAACAATTTGTAATACCTATCCGGTAGATACAAGTTTAATTAATTCCAATATTTCTTCAGGGTCTTATGTCTTAGGGTCTGCAAGTAATACCACAGCAATTGGTTTTCCTGCCTTAGATTTTTTATTATTTCCAGATTCTTCGTTAAGCCTTGCTTTGGCAACAATTAATGGAAATAATGCTGCCAATAAAAAACAATATATAACAGATTTAGTTCAGCAAATAAAAGCCGGAGTTAATTCCACTTTATCTTCTTGGAGAGGAAGTTATTTATCTTCTTTCAATACTTCGGACGGTAACGGACAAGGAAGTTCATTGAGTGAAATAGTGAATGCAATTAACCTAGATTTTGAAAAATTTACAAGAGATGGGAAAATAGGAATTCCATTGGGAGTAAGAAGTTTGGGGACAGCTTTGCCAGAAAAAACAGAAAGTTTTTATAGCAAAAACTCTTTAATTTTATTTAAAGAATCAATTTTAGGATTGAAGAATTATTTTAACGGAACAAGTAGCTCAAATATTGGTTTGGATGATTATTTAAATCATTTAAATGACAATAATGAAACAGCAAGATTATCAGAAAAAATAAACAATCAATTTGATTTAATACTGCAAAAAGCAGAAGTTTTATCTGATCCAATTTCAATTGCAGTTACTACAGAACAAGCAAATGTACAGGCACTTTATGACGAACTTCAAAAAATGATTGTATTGTTAAAAGTAGATATGTCTTCAGCTTTATCTGTCTTAATTACTTACCAAGATAATGACGGAGATTAAACGATTTGAAATCGATTGCCGACATATTATTTAGCCAAAAAAAATATTACACTTTAGTTTTCTTTAGAGTCATATTTGGGATAGTAACGCTTGTAAGTTCGGTTCGTTTTTTGATGAAAGGGTGGGTGAATGAATTATATATTCAGCCTTCGTTTCATTTCAAGTATTATGGTTTTGATTGGATTCATGCTGTAGATTCATACGAAATGTATGCTCTTTTTGGACTCATGATAGCCAGTTCTGTATTCATACTATTAGGTTTATTTTATCGATTTGCAATCGTGTTGTTTTTTCTATTATTCACCTATTTCGAATTAATAGATTTAACCAATTACCTCAATCATTACTACTTCGTTAGTTTAATGACTTTTGTTCTTATTTTTTTACCCGCAAATTGTAATTTTTCCTTAGATGCAAAATTTCATTTTGTAAAAAGAAGACAGCTAGTACCTGCATGGACGATAGGCATAATTGTTTTTCAGTTATCAATAGTTTATTTCTATGCGGGATTAGCAAAATTAAATTACGATTGGCTTATAGAGGCCAATCCATTAAAAATTTGGTTGGCTCCACACACCAATTTACCACTTATTGGAAGATTTATGGATGAACCCATTACGGCTTATTTATTTAGTTGGGGTGGTGCTATCTTTGATCTTTCTGTTCCGTTTTTATTATTATTTAAAAAGACCCGATTACTGGGGTATGCATTGGTTGTATTATTTCATTCGGTAACCTCTATGTTGTTTCCTATTGGTGTATTTCCATTTGTAATGATGGCTTGTACTTTAGTTTTCTTTTCGCAAAATTTCCATAAAAAAATATTGAATTATTTTTCCAACACAAGTAATTTTATTTATTCAGATGATCCGAGCAAAAGAGTAAAAAGCAAATCGATAACACTTGTTTTTTTAACTCTGTTTGTAGTGTTTCAGTTATTGTTTCCATTGCGTTATTTACTGTATACCAACAATGATTTATTTTATACCGAGCAAGGGTATCGTTTTTCTTGGCGAGTTATGTTGATGGAAAAAGCGGGTTATGCAAGTTTCAATATACATCCATTTGGAGACGAACGAAGCATTGCAATAAGTAATAGCGATTACCTTACTCCTCAGCAAGAAAAAATGATGAGTACTCAGCCGGATTTTATTTTGCAATACGCTCATTATTTAGGAAATATTTTCCGCAAAGAGTATGGAGATAAAGTAGAAGTAAAAGCAGATGTTTTTGTTGCAATTAATGGGAAACCAAGCCAAAGATATGTGAAAAAAGGCGTAGATTTGATGCGAATAAAAAATGACCTTAATCCAATAGATTGGCTTGAAAAATAGTAGTAATTATAGTATGTCCATAGTTTTGATACTGATGGCATTGAGCAGCTTTGGGCAAAAAACCTGTGTACAGGTTTTTTCCTTGGTAGATAGCTTGCCAATTGCTAAAGTTTCGGTTATTAACCCTGTTAACGATAAAGAATACTCAACAAATCCACAAGGAGGAATCTGTTTCGATTCTGACAGTTCTATGTATTGGTCTTTGAGTAAAAATGGTTTTTTCGAGAAGATTTCATTTGTAAAGAAAAACACGATAAACAAAGTTTATTTGTTGCCCACCAATATTTATTTAAATGATTTTGTGGTAGAAGAAAAGTTAGATAAATATTCTATAGAAAAAATTCAGCTCTTAAAGAATGAGGAGATGTTTATTTATCACGCCAAGAAAAGTGAAAAAATAATATTGGATAAGCAGGAAATAAATAAATCGACCAATAATACAAGGCAGATTTATGGTTTAATTTCTGGATTAAATTCAATACAATCTTCTTCTAGTGGGTTGGGAACAGAAATAGGAGTGAGAGGATTGAGTGCAGAGCGTTCATCCAATTTAAATATAAGACAAAATGGATACGATATAAGTGCTGATGCACTTGGTTATCCAGATGCCTATTATATTCCGCCAGCACAAACGATAGAAGTAATAGAATCGGTAAGGGGAGCAGGAGCTTTGCAATACGGAACTCAGTTTGGAGGAATGATAAACTACAAACTGAAAAATTGCGACTTTTTAAACGATAGTTTTGCTCTAGAAGTAAATCAAACGGTAGGGAGTTATAATTTTTCCAACTCATTGGTGGCTGTGCAAGGAAAGAAAGGCAAAGTTTCTTTTTATGCTAATTTTATTTACAAACAAGGGGACGATTGGAAACCCAATTCTGCTTTTAATTCTAAGAATGTATATGCTGCTTTGAATTATAAAATAAATTCGAAACTAGAGTTGAAATTGGACTATACGCATTATTACTACTTAGCTCAACAGCCAGGTGGATTAACGGATGCCATGTACGAAGATGATTATACTCAATCGATAAGAGACAGAAACTGGTTCTCGGTTTCTTGGAATTTGCCAAGTGCTACTATTACCTATAAAAAGAGCTCAAAATTAGAGTTTCAATCAAAAACATTTGCCTTATTTGCCAATAGAAAAGCATTGGGTTTTTTGGGAAATATTACTAGAATAGATCCTCTTGGAAATAGAGAATTATTACAAGATTTTTATCAAAACATAGGGAATGAAACCAAGGTAATTAAACGATATGAGTTCAAAAAAAGAACCAATATCTTAATTGCTGGAGTAAGAGTTTTTAAAGGAAATACATCTAAAAGTCAGGGAGAAGCAGATGATGGTTATGGACCTAGTTTTTCTTACAATAACCCAGATTTATTAGAAGGTTCCGATTATGTTTTTCCAAGTTTGAATACCGCTTTATTTGTAGAGAATATGTTTTATTTTTCTGATAAATTAAGTCTTATTACAGGGTTGAGAGGCGAATATATTTCTACTGAGGCAAACGGATATTACCGTGTAATTACTACCGATTTGGCAGGGAATGTATTGTTGGATGAAAAAAACGAAGAGGATAAAATGAGCAACAGAAATTTTGTTCTGTTCTCCGCAGGATTGAGTTATGAGCATAACCAAAATACGCAAGTTTACACCAATTTCTCGCAAAATTACAGAGCCATTAATTTTAATGATTTAAGAATTTCTAATCCAAATTTTAGAGTAGATCCAAACCTAAAAGATGAAACAGGATTTAATTTAGATTTGGGAGTGAGAGGAGATTTTAAAGGTCTTATTACTTATGATGTAAGTTTGTTTTACTTGCAATACAATAATAGAATTGGGTTTAGTCTGAAAACCGATAGTGTTTTGTACAATACTTACCGCTATAGGTCCAATATTTCTAAATCTAGAAATGTAGGGTTGGAGAGTTTAATTCAGTTCGATATTTTGAAAATGGCAAAGGTGAAAGCAAAAAAGATTGCTTTGTTGGGGTTTTTGAACGTTAGTCTTGTAGATGGAAGATACATTGACTCGGAAGAAGCGGCATTTGAAAATAAAAAAGTAGAGTTTATACCTAATGCAATCATACGAACGGGAATCACATTTAGAATAAAGGAATTTTCTTTCAGTTATCAATTCAATTATGTGAGTAGCCAATATACAGATGCTACCAATTCGGAGTTTGCATCTAATGCTATTTCTGGAGTGATACCCAGTTATTCGGTAAGTGATATTTCTACTTCTTATAATTTCAAGAAATTTGAATTGAGTGCCAATGTAGAGAATTTATTTAATCAAAAATATTTCAATAAAAGGGCCGTAGGTTATCCTGGGCCAGGAATAATTGC
The DNA here is from genome assembly GCA_964021785.1 of uncultured Flavobacteriales bacterium. Lineage (GTDB taxonomy): Bacteria > Bacteroidota > Bacteroidia > Flavobacteriales_D > CAJJDF01 > CAJJDF01. The sequence continues at coordinate 8,274 of CAXIAX010000049.1, read as the reverse complement.
TTCTCCTCCTGTAGCAATTTATTTTTCGCTAGGGTTTAAGTTGTAAGGCTGTGCGAATTAATTTATATTTACTTTAGTAAATACAAATATGAAACTTACAAAAGACTCAATAGCACAATTTGGAAATCTTGAATTACTAGCAAAGCAAGTAGTAGAAGGTTTTATAACGGGATTACACAAAAGTCCGTTTCATGGGTTTTCTGTAGAGTTTGCTGAACATAGATTGTATAATAAAGGAGAATCTACCAAACACATAGATTGGAAATTGTATGCAAGGACAGAAAAGTTATTTGTAAAGCGATATGAGGAAGAAACCAATTTGAGATGTCAATTTATGTTGGATGTTTCTTCTTCTATGCATTTTCCAAAATCAGAAAAGGAACTAAATAAGCTCGAGTTTTCTGTTTATGCCATTGCTTCTTTGATGGAATTATTGAAAAAACAAAGAGATGCAGTTGGTTTGTCTTTGTTTTCGGATGAATTTAAACTAGAAACTCCTGCCAAAACAAATATGGCTCACCAGAGGTATGTTTACTCTGAGTTGGAGAAATTATTGGTAAAACAAAATCAAATTACGGGAGAATCTACTCAGATAGTAGATGCAATTCATCATTTTGCAGAGAAAATTCATAAACGTTCTATGGTTTTTATTTTCAGTGATATGTTTGATGGCGATTTACTGAAAAACGAAGAATCATTTTCTGCGCTTCAGCATTTGCGCCACAAAAAACATGATGTAGTCTTGTTTCATACTTATGATAAATCTAAGGAATTGGATTTTGAATACGAAAACAGACCTTATGTATTTGTAGATATGGAAACAGGGGAAGAAATGAAACTGAACCCAAGCCAAGTAAGAGAAAAATACAAGGAACAAGCTTCAAATTATCATGAAAAATTAAAGCTGAAATGCGGGCAATATCAAATTGATTATGTACCTGCAGATATTAACGAGGGAGTTTATCCAATACTGTTGCAGTATATGATAAAAAGAGCAAAAGTATTTTAATCCCAATTAAGTAAATTTATAGAATGAGAAAGGAATTAGAGGAAAGTTATGGATTTTTATTCGAGCCCGAATTATTGAATGAAATTGAGGCAGAAGGAATAATGAGAAGATTCGATAAAGGGGATGTAATGATTGATTACAATCAAACTATTACCACTATTCCTTTATTAATTGAGGGAGCTATAAAAGTGCTAAGACAAGATGAAAACGGAGACGAACTGGCTTTGTATTACCTAGAGAGAGGCGATACTTGTTCCATGACTTTGAATTGCTGCATGGGATCTCAAAAAAGTGAGATTAGAGCAGTAGCCGAAACTGAAGCAGTTTTTATTGCTGTTCCGGTTCAAAAAATGAAAGAATGGATTCGTAAATACGATACCTGGATGGCATTTGTATTTGAAAGTTATAACAATAGGTTTAATGAATTATTGGAATCTATAGATAATTTGGCTTTCAACAATATGCACGAAAGGTTGCACAAATACTTAAAAGATCAAACCCTTGTTACAAAATCTACTGAGCTCAATTTGTCTCACCAAGATATTGCCTACGACATGAACACATCTCGTGTGGTGGTTTCTAGATTATTGAAAAGTCTAGAGAACGAAGGCTTAATAAAACTGGGTAGAAACAAAATAGAAGTGTTGGATTTTGATTCCATATAAAACAAGCAGAGTGTAACAAATGTTGCAGCCTTACATATTTATTCTTCTTTAATTTGTAGTCTCAAAAGGATAAGTTAAATGGAAATAGTAGGATATTTTGGAGCATTATTAATCGGATTAGTTTTAGGACTTCTGGGAGGAGGAGGTTCTATACTTACTGTTCCTATTATGCATTATATTTTAGGATATAGTGCTGTTACTTCTACGGCTTATTCTCTTTTTGTGGTAGGTTCATCTGCTTTGGTTGGGGCAGGAAGAAACGCAATGAAAGGCATGGTAGATTTTAAAACGGGAATTGTATTCTCAATTCCAGCTTTTATTACGGTTTATCTCACAAGAAAATACTTAGTGCCAGCCATCCCAAGTGAATTATTTTCTGTAGGTGATTTTGTGGTAACAAAGAGTATAGCGCTTATGGTGTTTTTTGCAATCGTAATGATTCTTGCTTCTTATTCTATGATAAAAGGAAGGAAAGAAAGTACGGAGCAAGAACCTATAAAGAACTATCATTTTAAATTAGTAATTCAAGGAATTTTTATTGGAATAATATCAGGATTGGTAGGTGCAGGAGGAGGGTTTTTGATTATACCGGCTTTGGTATTAATGGCAAGGTTGCCAATGAAACGAGCAGTAGCAACTTCTTTAATGATTATCGCTATTAATTCTTTAATTGGTTTCTTGGGAGATGTACAAAATATAGAAATAGATTGGTCGTTCCTTTTGGTATTTACTTCGCTTTCTATAATTGGTATATTCATTGGGATTTACCTCAATAAATTTATAGATGGAAAAAAACTGAAAAAAGGTTTTGGTTGGTTTGTGTTAGTAATGGGGATTTATATCGTTTTAAAAGAAATAGTTTTAACGAAATAGAATTATATTTATAAAAAATTAGAAGAATGAAAGTAGAACAAATTTATACGGGATGTTTGGCACAAGGTGCCTACTATATAGAAAGTGAAGGGGAAGTGGCAATCATTGATCCATTAAGGGAAGTACAAGATTATTTGGATAAAGCAGAAAAAGATGGAGCGAAAATAAAATACATTTTTGAAACACATTTTCATGCCGATTTCGTAAGTGGACACGTTACTTTATCTGAAAAAACAGGAGCGCCAATTATTTTTGGACCCAATGGAAAAACTGAGTTTGAATCGATTACTGCAACAGATAATCAAGAATTTAAACTGGGGAAAGCAACCATAAAAGTGTTGCATACACCAGGACATACAATGGAAAGTACTTGTTATTTATTATTGGATGAAAACGGAAAAGAACACTCTTTATTTAGTGGAGATACATTGTTTTTGGGAGATGTGGGTAGACCAGATTTAGCTCAGAAAGCAGGTGATATGACCATGGAAGATTTGGCAGGAACTTTATATGACAGCCTAAGAAACAAGATTATGACTTTGCCAGATGATACAGTTGTTTATCCAGGACATGGAGCAGGTAGTGCTTGTGGAAAAAGCATGAGCAAAGAAACGATAGGAAGTATTGGAGAGCAAAAAGAAATAAACTATGCTTTGCGTGCCGACATGACAAAAGAAGAATTTGTGAAAGAAGTGACAGACGGATTAGCTCCACCTCCAGCTTATTTTCCTATGAACGTAAAGATGAACAAAGGTGGATACGACAGCATTGATAAAGTAATGGAGAAAGGGAAAAGAGGATTGAATCCTACAGAATTTGAAGCTGCTGCAAACGAAACAGAAGCAATCATGCTAGATGTTCGTCACCAAAGTGAATTCGTAAAAGGACACATTCCTAACTCCATATTTATTGGTATTGATGGTGGTTTTGCACCCTGGGTTGGCGCATTGATTAAAGATGTAAAACAACCAATTTTATTAATAACTGCCGAAGGAAGATTGGAAGAAACAATTACAAGATTATCGAGAGTAGGATTTGATAATGTGTTGGGATATTTAGAAGGAGGATTTGAAGCATGGAAAGTGGCCGGAAAAGAAACGGATTCTATCACAACAATGAGTGCAGAAGATTTTGCAGAATTAGCAAAGAAAGAAAAACTGCATATCTTGGATGTAAGAGCAGAAGGAGAGTTTGAATCTTCTCATATTGCAAATGCTGAAAACACTCCATTAAGTCATATCAATGATTTTTTATCAGAATTCAATACAGAAGGAACAAACTATACACATTGTGCAGGAGGTTACCGTTCAGTAATTGCAAATTCTATTCTTAAATCAAGAGGAATTCACAATACGATAGATATATTAGGTGGATTTGGAGCAATCAAAAAAACAGATATAGAGATTACAAACTTTGTATGTCCTAGCACTTTAAAATAATAGATTTAGATGAAATTTATTAAAGAAAATACCCAATTATTTTTAATTGCTTCTCTTACTTTAGGATTAGCACCTTTTGCTCCAGAGCCACATCTCTGGGGTAAAATAAAGTGGATAATTGGAGGAGCAGATGGAATGGCGGCCAAAGATTGGTTCGATTTCATTATGCATGGAGCGCCTTGGGTACTCCTAATTTTATCTTTATTGTTGAAATTAAAACCAACAAAACCAAAAGGAAAATCAATTTGATTTTCCTTTTTTTTTGCTCCCTATTTTTGAGTTTATTTTATTAAAAAATATCACTTATTTATTGAGGTTAATTTCAATAGTAATTGGACCTTTATTTTTCTTATATGTATGGCTGTAAAGTGTTTGATTTGATTATTTTTTTTTTAAAAAAAAACTTTTCTATCGTAACTATATTGCTACTTTCGCGTATTGTATTGTGTAATAAGCTGTATAGCAGCTAAGTATAATTACTTAAGTAGTAGGTTAAAGTGAGTTGTTTAGAATTGCTTCAAGACCTTGCTCTCCAAGACTTACAGATATTTAACAGTTGCTGTTAATTTACGTACGTATATCCTTTTTTTGAAATTTAATAAAAAACTATTAACATGAAAAATTTCTACCTAATTCCCGTCCTTGTTGTGTCATTTATTTTGTCATTTATCCAAATAAATGCATCTCCAAGTCAAAAAATGACTTCAGTTACTTTAAAAAATAACCCTACATTGGGAAGTGTTTTTAGGGTTAATAAAAAAGTAAAGTCACTAGTCATAATTGAGGATGATATTCTTGAGAAAAATCAAATTTTAAATTTCCTTATCGGAGATGAAAATTATGCTGTTTTTAATGCCTTTAAGAATGAGAAAATTTCTAGTGAAATTATTCAATTATTTTCTCACGGAAAACCTGGTCAATTGTTAATGGAAGGAAAATGGATGAATGCCGAAGGAATTTACAATTACTTGGCCCAAAATCAATCTTTAATTCTAACAGAAGTAAATCAACTGAATATTTACGGATGTAATTTTGCGAAGGGAACTAAAGGGAAGGAAGCTGTAAAATACTTAGAAAATAAATTAGGTGTTACCGTTTCGGCTTCAGATGATATTACGGGAATTGATGGAGATTGGGAGTTAGAAGTGAATAAATCTTTGTATTCGGATGTTATGACAATAACTAATTATACGGGTAATTTCCAATTACCAACTAATGTAAAAGTCCCTTTGGTTAATGATTCAGATTTTAGCGGTTTAACTCCAAATGTTAAAAACAATGTCACTGGTTTTTTACAGCCTTGCTTAGGAGGAGTGTATAATGTTTCGAATTTAGTAGATAGTGATCTTACAAATTCAACCTCATTAAGTATTACAGGATTGGGGTGTGATGCAGAAATTGCTGTAGAAATTAATGATACAATTCTAGCTGGAGCATACACAGGTTTTTCAGTGAGTTCTTCAGGATTACTTAATGGATCAGTACTTTCTGAAGTTAAAGTTAGAACCTATTTAGGAGGAGTAGAGCAAGATGTACAAACTGTGGTGAGTAGTTTGGTTGGGGTGTCTTCTGGGCTGGTAAATGGAAACGGAAGAGTAACCTTAGGTTTTTTAACTACCAAAGATTTTGATGAGGTAAGTATTGAGTATGATGCATTGGTTGGAGTTTTATTTACAACCAATATTTATAATGCGGTTATAGAAGAGTTTGCACCTGCGCCAAATATGGATTGTAATACTACTTATTCATGGACAAATACTGACTTTCCTGTAGTCTTACAGGAAGAAAATACGGGCCTATCTGGACTTGCTTGTGTAGGGTGTTCGATTACTAATTCAGAAAATATTATTGATTCAGATTTAACTAATTACGCATCAGTTCAAATGTTGGTTTCTGCAGGTTCTATTGCTTCTCTCGCAATAGAAGATGTACTAACCACTTACCCCGCAGGTACTTTTGTAGGTTTCGATATAGAGAATAGTAATTTAGTTGGAGCGAATGTATTGTCAGGATTAAGTGTAGTCACTTATTTGGATGGTGCACTGCAAGAAAATATCAGTGCCGCTTCTCTCATTTCTTTAGTACCAAATTTACTTTTGGGTACTGATCGACAAACAGCAGGAACTATAACAAGTCTTCCTTTTGATAGAGCAGAATTGAGGATAGTCAATTTACTAGGTGTAACAAATAACACTAAAATTTATGGAGCTGTAATTAAGAAATTGTGCCCAAGAGACATCAATTGCGACAGCACCTATTTCTTGCAAGGACCAGAGTTTCCAATAGCTATTAATAATGCAAGAACAGGTATTAGTGGAGTGCTTTGTTTAGCATGTGAAGTGGATAGTGCCGTCAATATAATTTCGGAAGATACTGTAGATTATACAAAAATTAAAATGCTGGCAGGTGTTGCAGCTACAGGTTCTGTTTCTGTATTAAATCAAGTTTCTGATTATCCAGTAGGTTCAAAAGTTGGATTTACAATAGAAGATGAAAATGCTTTGTTGCAATTAGATTTGTTAAATTCTCTTTCTATCTGTACTTATCTGGATGGTGTGCAACAAGAATGTAAATCAGGGACTGATTTATTGAGTCTTTCACTTTCAACTTTATTAATTTCTTACAGAACAGGGCTGTATAATATAGGGTTCAAAACTACCAAGCCTTTTGATGAAGTTCAACTTAACGTAAGTTCTTTAGTTGGATTAAATAATGATTTGAAAATCTTTGGAACTTTTGTCAATACAGAAGACGCAATTGGTGGAGGTTTGGATTGTTATCAATTAGTAAAAGCAATTCTTGATAGAGACACAACTTACGAAGAGCAAGCAATTGTAGTTTATCCCTTGTTGAATGACACAGTTTATAGAACAAAATTAGATTCAGCAAACACTAATCTTATTAATCCTTCAGGAAATAATACAACCTTAATGTATTCGGATGGATCGTTTTTATATACTCCAAACAATGAGTTTATAGGAGATGATACTTTGCAATATGTAGTAAGAGATACATCATTATTGTTAGCTAATATTAATGATACGGGATTAATTATTATTCATGTAATTCCAGTGATGGATACAATAGTAATTTCTACTCCAGAGGACTCTAGCTTTACGGTATGCGATACAAATCTAAATGGTGTGTCTGCAGATAGTGTAGCTATTTGCGGAGGAGGGAACCACGGAACTAGTACAATAGCAGGGACGTGTATAACTTATCAGCCTTCGGTAAATTATATAGGGAATGATACTGCTTGCTATATCGTTTGTAAAAATGGAGTATGTGATACAACAATTGTTGCTATTATTATTGGTCCAGGTAATATAGATACGATAAACGTAACCATGTTGGAGGATTCAAGTTTTACTTTGTGTGATACAACTCTTAATAATATTGATGCAGATAGTGTTTTGATTTGTGATGGAGGAGATAACGGAATAAGTACAATTGCAGGAACGTGTATCACCTATTCTTCTTCGGCTAGTTTTGTAGGAATGGATACAACTTGTTATATAGTGTGTAATGATGGGATTTGCGATACAACAATTGTAGTTGTAACAGTAATTCAAAAACCAAAAACGGATACAACTAGAATAACAATTCCCGAAGATAGTAGTTTTGTATTATGTGATACAGCTTTAAGTGAGATTGTTGGAGGGAATGTTTCAATATGTGGAGGAGGTAATAATGGTATTAGTACCATTTCGGGATCTTGTATAACTTACCAACCTTTGGTCAACTCGATAGGAAATGATACAACTTGTTATATTGTTTGTAAAGATGGTGTATGTGATACAACTATTGTTGTAATTACCATTGCTCCGCCAGTGATAGATACCATTCGTATAACAATTCTTGAAGATAGTAGTTTAACTTTATGTGATACCAATTTAAACGGAATTGCAGCAGATAGTGTGGTAATTTGTGACGGAGGTGATAATGGAATAAGCGCTATAACGGGTGCTTGCATTACTTATACACCAACAGTAGCTTATTTAGGAAATGATACCACTTGTTATATAGTATGTAAAGATGGAATTTGCGATACTACTATTGTGGTTGTAACTGTGATAAAAATTCCAAAAATTGATACGGTTAACGTTACAATTCCAGAAGATAGCAGTTTCGTAATGTGCGATACCGCCTTGAGTAATATAGTTGGAGGTATGGTTTCGGTTTGTAACGGAGGAGCAAACGGAATAAGTACAATAACAGGAACTTGTATAGAGTACATTCCAACTGCAAACTACATAGGAAATGATACCGCTTGTTACATAGTTTGTAA